>JAUXSJ010000155.1 GCA_030679615.1 Parachlamydiaceae bacterium
AATGTTTCCGAAAGTGTTTTCCAACTCTTTAACGCTGAATAAAAAAAGACCTCTAAAAAATTGATTTGTAAAAATAGGTCCTATAGGAAATTCAAAATGTTCTTCTTGAGTTTCTGGATTTGTTATTTTTCTTGTTAATAGAAACGAGAGTAAAATCCCTATCCGTTCAAAAAAAATTTCATTACTTTTAGAAAAGCTTGGAATGGTTTTATTCAATGAATAATGTTTTGAAATATTACCAAACAAAAGATACAAAAAATGCCTTGTTATCCCATCACCACCACCATCATAGCTTGGATCATCTTTAAAGACGACGTTAACGTTGTGTACGGTTTTTTTTAAAAAAAGTTCGGTTAAAAAAAACAAAGTAATCAAAGGTTCATTTTGAAGATGATACATAGATACTGTTATTTCAAAGAATCCCTTAACAATCAGTTCTTCAACAATTATAGAATAAAATTTATTATTTTCTATTTCTGTTTCAGGGTAAGTTGTGGAAATTAGATTAAAAAATGAAGGTAAACCACTAATGAATTGTCGAATTCTAGGATGAGTAATGAATTTCACACCCTCGTCTGTTTTAATAAATTCTAAAGCTTGATTCTTAAAATCAGTGTTCTGATTTATTAAAACATCTACGTTGCAAAGAGCGTGATTAATTCTTTTGGATATGAAAAGAGAAGATGCCATTTCTTGTTCGCTAATGGAAAAAAAGTTTTTCAAGCTAAAAGTAGTTGGAATCGCTAAATTTATTTTTTTTGCAAAATTATAATTTTCAACTGTAGGCTCTTCAAGTTTTTTTTCTATATAATTATTAAGATTATTATTTTTTATTATTTGTTTATAACTAATTCTACAGCCCTTATTCTGAATTAAATTGTCAATAAAAAATTTTGAATGATCCACAATATCGTTTGAAAAGAATGATATGATTGATTCGACTAATTGATTAGTTTTTTCTAATCTAGAGAAATTTTTTTGATTAACAAGTTCATAATAAAATTTAAAACGCGAATCATCAATATACTGCTCTAGGGTAAAAAATAAAGGATAAGTTTTAATAGTATCTAAAATATTAGTAATAATTAACGAGTTTTCATTAGCCTGCGTTTTAAAGTATAAAAATTTTTCTGAATCAATAGAATGAAGATTTTCTTTTGTAATAATTGATAAGAATGAATGAATGTAATCAGTTTGTTTAATTTTTGGACAATTCAGTATGTTTAGCTCATTTATGGTCTTTGGTAATAAAGGAATTTTTTGTAAATTACTGCAATCTAAAATTGAAAGAAACTTAAGATGTTTAAAATGATCTAAATTGGGGAGGAGTTTTATCTGGTTACACTTATGGAGCTTTAAAAAGGTTAAATGTTCCATGTTTTCAATGACATTCAAGGTTTCTGAAGTTAGAAAACGTGAATTCAAAGATAATTTTTTTAAATTGACGCATTTTGGAAGAAAAGCTTTTATTGTTTGGATTTTACTAAGCTTTAAAGAAACAATTTTATCACTATATTTTTTAATAAAATGGTTTGTTTGAGGTTTAGATATAATCATTTTATCGTTTAAAGAAATTTCAACTTTATCATTAAATAGTTTTATTAATTTATCTAATAACGTAAGATTACTAAAAGAATTTATTGAAACAGATAAATAAAATTTATTATCAATTAGTCGATATTCAATATCAAAGTCATCGATATAATTTATACATTTTTCCAGGAGTGGTTTAGAGATTAATTTTTTTGAAAAAAACAATAACTGATAGAGGTTTTTTTGCTCAACGCGAATACCAAGTAATTTTTTTTCTAAGCTAAAATGAATTTTTTCATTAAGAGCGAGAATGCAATTAAGTTCTTTTTTTGAAAGATTTGATAACTTAGTATGAAAAATTTGATCGATTTTATCATTAATAATATAAATACCGTTTTTTTGATCAAAATATTCTAATCCAAACTCTTTAAGAAGGTCTTTATTCACTAAAACTGTTTTTATAGGGTAATTATTTCCGTAAACGTTTTCTAATTTTACCTTTAGGTATATGTTTTCTTTAATACCGCGGTTTTTTATGTCTTCTTCAATAGACATTAATGTCTGAGTTCCTATGTCATTAACTTCATCTTCTAAATTCAATTTTCTTTTTGTTTGCGGATAGATATCATTCAATCCCTTAAATTCCGCAGGACGCTCTCTTTTTTTAGGTGAATTTGGTGAAACAGGGGATGATAATACTGAATTATTAACTACACTAACATTAAAGTTATTATTTATCATAATTAAGCCTAGATTAAAATTTATATTTATAGAATGAAATTATCGTATTTATTTAATTATAAATGCAACAATTTTTAGTTTGTTGTATAAATATAAAATTTGTTTTTTTATGTTTTAAATTAATTATTAAGTTGCAAAGTGTTTAAATTTTATTTAAAACCAATTATTTAATTTCGTTAAAATTATTTTTTTATTAGTAATAAAATGTTCGTTAGTTTTTTAATAATTCAAAGGATAATTTTTTAAATTTTTAATACAATAATTTATGTAAATATATAAATTTATATTTATCTAAAGCATGACTCTTAAATAAATAATGAAAGTAAAAAATTAAGATGGTATTAGATAAGAATTTTTGATATGATGGATATTCTTTTAAAGATAAAGAGTAATGGGTTGATCTTTTTTATAAGGAATTCAGAAGATCTATGGGTCTATTTTCTAGAGATAAGCCAAAAATTAAAATCCAAACGACTAAAAAAGACGGTTTTAGTGGTTGGTTAAAATGCACGCATTGTAACGAGTTGATTCACACTCGCGAATTGGAGCAAAATCAAAATTGTTGCCCAAAGTGTGAATATCATTATCGACTTTCAGTTGATGAAAGAATTGCTGCATTAAGTGATCCAGGTACATTTGAGCCTTTATTTAATGAAATTCAACCGATTGATCCTTTGAATTTTGTGGATACGGAGCCTTATCCTAAACGTGTTCAGCAAGCATTAGAAAAATCAAGTAATAATGAAGCTGTTGTTGTGGGGACGTGTACGTTAGAGCAACAACGCATTGCTTTGGGTGTAATGGATTTTAATTTCATGGGTGGGTCAATGGGTTCAGTAGTGGGGGAGCGTCTCACACGTCTGATAGAACTTGCTTTGAAAGATAGACTTCCGTTAATCATTGTTTCCACATCTGGTGGAGCAAGAATGCAGGAATCCATTTTATCATTAATGCAAATGGCAAAAACATCTGCAGCTTTAGCAAAACTTCATGAAGAAAACATCCCTTATATTTCAGTGTTAACAAATCCAACGACTGGAGGAGTTACAGCTTCTTTTGCTTCATTAGGAGATATCATTATTGCGGAACCCAATGCATTAATTTGTTTTGCTGGTCCAAGAGTGATTGAACAAACAATTGGTCGGCAATTACCTCCAGGTGCTCAAAAATCAGAGTTTTTATTAAAACATGGAATGATTGATTGTATTGTGCATCGACATTTACTAAGAAAAAAACTCATCGAATTCCTTTACTTTTTAAGTGGAAATGTCTAATTTTTGTTTTTTTTAATCTTTTAAATTTATGTGATGATTACTATGTTAGATCAGGATCAACTTAATCTTGTGATAGAAATTCCTTCCCTAATTGAAAATGAACAATGCCTTCCGATTTATGCTACAAATGGAGCAGCTGGAGCAGACGTTAAAGCTTTTTTACAAGATCCTGTAATTATTCCTCCTGGAAAACATTCGGTGATTCCTACAGGTTTAAAAGTGGCTATTCCAGATGGGTATGAAATACAAGTTAGACCTCGAAGTGGATTGGCGTTTAATCATCAAATTACTGTATTAAATACACCTGGTACAATCGATAAAGATTATAGAGGTGAAATAAAAGTCATATTAATTAATCTTGGTTCACACCCCTTTGAAATTACTCCAGGTATGAGAATTGCTCAACTTATTTTAGCTCCTGTATTAAGAGCGAATTTTATTATTTCTAATGATTTGACTACAACTGAACGTGGAGCTGGTGGTTTTGGCCATACAGGATTTAATTAATTAAGGTTTGTTTGTCTATGCACATCTCACGTTATATGGACCCTAAGTTGGTTCTTTTTTTAAATGCAACAACTCGCGATGAAGTATTAAGTCAAATGGTTCAAAATCTGTTTAATGCAGGTAAATTGAATCATCAAGAACAGTTTCTACAAGCTATTTTGGATAGAGAAAAAATTGTTTCTACAGGAATAGGGCTTGGAATTGCCATACCCCATGCAAAATTAGCTTCATACAATGAATTTTTTATAGTGATTGGAATTTTAGATAAACCTGTTCAATGGAATGCTCTTGATGGAGCACCAGTTCGTATGGTTTTTATGATAGGGGGTCCTGATGATAAGCAGACTGAATATCTTCAGATTTTATCTAGTTTAACGCAGTTTCTTAAAAATGAAGAGCATCGTCAACAAATTTTATCATTAAAATTTCCTACAGACATTCTTGAATTATTTCATTCAATTTGATACATCTTATGAACTATTCAGTCATTAGTGAATGATTAGATCATTGTACTAGCTTGTGTCAAAAATTAAGATCAGATAATCGCAGGAAATCGGGCCCTGCCCCAAATCTTGCGATTCTCTGACTAAATCTTGATGCAATCTAGAGATAAGACTCCAAAAATCGACTGAATGATTACGTTAAGTAACTTATTAAAGGCATGAATCATGGATCTAACTATTGAAGAAGTGGCGGGATTATTAAATGTTTCTGAATCAACTGTGCAACAATGGGTTTTAGAGGGAAAAATTCCTGCATATCGAATGAATGAAGATGAAGATTATTATTTTTCTCGTCCTGAAATTGAAAACTGGGTCATTACGCATAAATTAGATAAAACCCACGGTATTTCTCCTTTTTTACGCTCTAAAGAAGCAGATTCTGTTGCTATAAGTCCTTCCAAAGCACAACTTCGACATGGAAATAAGCAATTTAGCCTTTTACGTGCTGTTTATAAAGGGAACGTATTACATGATGTTACGGGCAAAACAAAAGAAGAATTAATACGAAATGTAATGCAGATGTCAGCTAAAAGTCTCAATGTTGATGAGGAAATGATTACGGATTTATTGCTTGATCGAGAATCACTTATGCCAACAACTTTGAATAAAGGTTATGCAGTTCCACATACGCGTGAAACATTAATGAATTGTCATCATGATACAGTGATTATTGTATTTCCCACCTCTCCAATTGCCTACGGAGCATTGGATGGATTGCCGGTGCATACATTGTTTTTCTTGTTTGCATGTGAAGATAAAAGGCATCTCCACCTTTTGGCAAAAATCGCTCATTTGAGTAATCAAGAGCAAACTTCAGAATTTTTTCGCACAAAACCATCGAAGGAAAAGGTATTAGCTTTTTTAAAGGAATGGGAAAGTCATGTGCCCCAAATTTCTCGTTAATTACTTGCGAGCATAAAATTAAATAGGTTTTTTTATTCAATAGCCATGTCTTCATCATACCTCTGGAGTGCGAAGGCCCTGCCTTCGCTTTTTTATGGATCGGATAGCTCCATTAGACTTCTTTCGAAATTCCATTTGATTGCTAAAATTGCTCTTTTTGGCA
>JAUXSJ010000162.1 GCA_030679615.1 Parachlamydiaceae bacterium
AATTTTTTTTGTCTTTTTTCGGGAATAATGTGTCTATCTAGTTTTTTTAACCAGTGATTGAACAGATTAATTTTACATTCAAGATCATAAGGAAGTTCACTGATAAATTGAATCAGATACCAAGAAATATAAATAGCATTCGAATTATACAAATTGGCCGACGTAACGTAATTTGATAATTGGCGCATGATATTTTCGAAATCAAGAATAACTGTTTCTCGAACTAGACAAAATTTTTGTTTGAATAAAATGAGCTGTAAACATGGAGCCTGGAGATTTTCAAAATTTAAAAGAGAAATGACCCAATTAAAAAAATTCAAGCAAGTGGGTCTTTTAAGCTTTAGCCATTGATATTCAAAACTGGCGATAACTAATTGTTGTAAAAATGACTTGATTTCTGTTGAGGATTCAATAGCGTACTGTTTGAAAATTTTTTCAATTTTAATAAGAAATGATTCAAAAACAACTTGATGATCTTCAGAAATAGAATTTAAAAAACCATCTTTTTCTAAAGAACCATTCCAGTGAAATAAAATTGTTAAAAATATACGAAATCCTTGAATAATTTTTATAGGGTTTTTATTTTTAAAGTTTTCCTCATTAAAATTCATTAATTGTACTAAAGGATCAATATCTTTTTTTCTTACCTCTAGAGGTGTAGTAAAATAAAGTAAATAAGATTGTAAGATTAATTTTTTTTCTTCTTTTTGTTCATTTAGAATAATGTTTTCGATTTTTTGAACGACTTTATTTTGATCATTAATTAAAAAGATCTGGGATGATTTTTTAAAATTGCAACAAAATATCGTATTAAACGAAATAATAAGACTATTAGTTTGCTGAGATGAAATATCATTGTCTTTCACTTCACAAATTGAATTTAACCAGTTATTTAAAATTATTTTCGATTTAAATGCTAATGGGTCTATTGAAGATATTTTTTTCTTACAACTTTGAACAAATTTGAATAACGAAGAAATAAAAAAAAAGATTGAATGATTGATTGTTAAAAATGTTTGTTTGTTCTGAGTATTAGTTTTAAATTGAAGAGCAACAGTTCTTAATAAAGGGATGAGAGGATCATATTTTTTAAGATGTTGATTTAAATCAGGCATTGTAAATTTACAGATAATCCTAAGATTAAAGCCTAAAGAGATTGTTAATAATTTTACTGTTTTTTCATTAAGCGGTAATTTTTCAATCAATTGCATGGAGTAAGGATAAAGAAGAATGGCAATTTTCCCAAAAAATTGATCAAAACGAGTGTTAACTGTTTCGATTTGTAAAAATATCCAATTAATCATGGAATTAAAAAGATCAGTTTTTTCCATTATGTCTTCATAAGGAAACTTATCTAAAGCATTTAAAACAATTTTAAGACAACTTTCAAATTCATTTTGTTGATCAGAAATTAATATTAGCCTAACAAGTTGTTTTAATTATTTTCCCGCATGCCATACACATTGTTTTGATACGGCGTCAAATGAACAAAGAGTTTGATTCACAAATTTTATATGACTGATTTTTACTTTTTTAATGGAGGATGATTGAAATCCATCATCCCATCTTTCTAATAAAACTAATTTTTCAGGATCATTTTTAAAAAGACTTTGACGCTTTGCTTCAATTAATAATTTTTTAACATTTAACCAATGTTGCATTCTAGGGCATATAATAGAAGATTTAAGTTTTTCTTTAATGTCATAAATAGGAGGTGCAAAATAGGCGTGTATTTCTACAGCATGTATGGCTTTTGGAATCATTAAAGGGTCATTTTTTGCCTTATTTAGCCAAGTTTTTACAAATTCATGAAAATAATTTACAAAAATTTCTAAGTCGTCAACGTATTTAAAAACTAACGTAAATATTTTTTTTTCATAATCTTTTAAGGAATTTTTGTAATTGGATTTAGAGGGCATTTCAAGAAGTAAGTCCATAACGTATTGAAAATAACTTTGTTGTCTTTCATAAGAATGTTTCTTTAAAAGAGAAAAACTCTCAATAACTTTAAGGATGCTATTTTCTAATAACGTTGAATTTGAAATGAAGTAAGGTGCATAGATGAAAAATAAGTCAGCTTTTTGTAATAAATTGTTTGGATTAGATTGAGTTTCATAAATTGCATCGTTAAATAATTGATAAGCAATTGTAGCTTCAATTGTCTGTTCATATAATGAAAAATCACAATAATTTTTAAGTTTTTTTATCCATTCAAATTGATAAGAAAATTTTTCTATCTGATTTAAGCGAATTAATTCGTCTAGTTGATTAAAAAACATCTTTTTAAATATTTGAAGCTCTAAGGGACTACCTCGTTGAATAATCGATAAAAATAAGTGTTTTTGTATTGAATCAAAATGTTTTAAATGGAGAGCATAGTTTAATAGTGTTTTCACAGGTATTAATGAACGTTGGCCAATTTTTTCACATAAATTATTTAAAAGATTTAAGCTTTGATTATTTAATGTATGTGACATAAAAAATTGAATTTCTAAGTCTATCCATTGCAAAAGTTGTATACTTGGTGCTTGATCAAGCGGTGTAGCATCTAACTGATTATGAATCGTCATATAACGTTTTTCTATGACAAATGGATTAGAAGAGGTAATTAAGTGATTTATAAGGGCTTCATTAATTTCTTTATTCCAATTATCAACCTCTTCAATTGATTTCTTCTTTTGAAAAAATAAAGTGTTTGAATAGGATTGATGAAAAGAAAGAATGTTATTTATTTGATGATTATCAAATTCAATCAAATCAATTTGATTGATAGCACCTTTTAATAGAATATCTAAAACTTGTTTAATTAAAGCAATATTTGCGTTACTTATTAAATTAAGTAAAAATGCAACTTCTTGATATAAATAGATTAAATCTGGATGAGAAGTCTTATATAAGCATCGACTAATCAACTTCCATAAATCAAGAAATTTTGGGCTTGTATTTAAGTGTTTAACATCATTTTTTTGAACACCCCAACTTTTAATAATAATCTGTTTGATTTCCTCATTGCACACTTCTTGATCCAGTCGTTCCCATAATGGCATCCATAGATCTATTTCATGAGATTGCATTGAATTAATAAGAAAAAATATTAACTTCAAGTCTTGGTCTGAAAAAGTTTTATGATCTAAAAATATCTTAATTAGCTGTTTTTTTATATTTTGAGGAACGTTTTTGCCTTCTAGAAATATATATTTGGAGGTAATTTTTTTAAGGCTTTCTTTTGGTAATCTTGTCAATAATTTTTCAAAAGAGTCCCATAGTAGAAAGTGGATTTGTTTTTGCTTACCGTCATCTTGCAAAGGCAGTTCATAAAGAATATAAAATGCTTTTTCGAAAATAGATTGATTCCGTAAGTCATTCACATATTTTAAAATAATTTCAGTAAAGAGAATTAAATCAAATAAATGTTGTTTTTCAATCAACCATTCAATCCATTTGATTATTTTTGGGTCTAAAGGTAATGAATTTGATAAATGATTCAACAGTTCAAGTAAAACAGTGTATTCGTTCGAAGGAACAATTTGAGATAGCTTTTCAAAATCGGCGTATAAAAAAACCTCGCTTTTATTTTTTTCTATTACTTGAGAATCATGCACGCAAATTTTCCAAACGTACTCTTCAAAGAAAGTCACAGGTAATTGAATATTCTGAATGTATTTTAAAAGGGTT
>JAUXSJ010000167.1 GCA_030679615.1 Parachlamydiaceae bacterium
GAATAAATATTAAAATTAATCAACATCTTTTTCCTTTATAAGTATATTAAGTAATAATATTATTAATATTTAGGATTTAATATCCTTATCTCTTTTTTAAAAAATGGATATATAAAAAAAAGCTCAAACAAAATGAATAAAATCAATAAAAAAACCCTAGTAAATTGAGGTTTTATTATTATATTTGTTTCTATATTCGATGCTTCAGTTTCAATATTTAATGCTTCATTTAAAATATGAATTATATGCGAAATTTTATGTTTTTTTTCAATTTCTTTTAAAGTTTGATTAGGTAAATGATTTAAATCTAAACAATTTAATATTTTTTTAAAGCTATCTTTAAACATCAAATACTCTTCTGTGTTATTTTTTATATTATTAAGAGTAGCATCATCTATTTTTTGTACGCTTTGTTTAAATAATTTAATGCATTTTTTTGATGTTGAAGAAGTGTTTTCAATTAACATTGATAAGAGATATAAAGTTAAGGTAATTTCTGGGTGTAAAAATTTTATTTTTGAATCACCTAAGGAAAAAAGTTTATAATTTGCTTTTCCCGCAAACTTCGCAATATGCTTTAAGTCTTTTTCAATTTTAATTTTGTGCTTTTTGATTTTATCATTGTTGATTATTATATTGTTATTATCTTTCTCTTTAAATTTAAAATCATTAATTTTTTTTATTATACAGTTATAAAACTTTTCTGGAATATGTTTCTTAACTTTTATATATTCACTTAAAGTTTTATAATCATTTACATATGATATATGATAAAAGGATTTAATAATAAAATGTGATTTTTTTAAATGTCTAATGAAATTATTATTTAGATGTTTTTTTAAATCATTATCCATTAAAATAACAATAATTTTCCATAAAAATTCTCGTCTTCTACTTGAAAATTTACTGATTAAACATAAATTTAAATATTTTAATTTTTCATATAATTTTTTAGTTTCTTTGAAAGTTAAACATTCATTTTGTTTAAGCAATATGTTTTTTATATGAGTTTTTAATTCATGAACTAATTTAATATCCTTGTCTGGATAGCTTCCGTCGAAAAATTCTTCTATAAAATATTTACGAATATTAAATAACTTATCAGTTTTAAAATTTTTTAAAGGAGTAATATTAATTTTTTTTTCATCTAATTGGGTTTCAGCAGTTGTTCTCCATTGTTTGACTTTATTATAAAATTTTTTAACAACCTCATCATACTCAATAATTAAGGGATTATCTTTAAAGAAAGCTTGATTTTGATACAGGTAATTATCATAATTAGCTGGTAATTTTTTAATAATAAATTTTTCCCAAATATTAACTTTTTCATAAAAATCCTCAAGATAAAGTATAAAATTTATAACTTTGCATTTAGTGTAAATTATTTTATCTACTTTCTGAAGATTTTTCAAATCTTTTTTATTTAAATATGAAATTTTATAAATTAATTCAGTTGGAAGGTTCTCAAAATTTGATGAATTCTCATTAACTTGAGGCACCAATATATTAATATTATTTGGCGAATATCTATTATTGGCATTCATATTATTTACCGTTTATCTTAACATTAATTATTTGTAATATTGATTTATTTTATTTATAACAGTTTTTAAATTAATTTATCATAAAAAATTACAATATTTTTTTCGTTGTAAAAATTAATTTAAAAAAAGTTAATATTAATTTTTTAATAAATATTAGTATTAACATTCGGGAACATTTACAGCCAATCCCCCTTGCGAGGTTTCTTTGTAAATAGACATCATGTCATGCCCTGTTTGTCGCATCGTGGCAATGACTTGATCTAATGACACGCGATGAGTTCCATCGCCATGAAGGTAGGCTAAACGCGCAGCATTAATCGCTTTTGCTGCACCCATGGTATTTCTTTCTATGCAAGGAATTTGCACTAAGCCAGCCACTGGATCACAAGTTAATCCTAAGTGGTGCTCCATCCCAATTTCAGCTGCATTTTCAATTTGCTCAAGAGATGCTCCTTGTGCAGCAGCTAATCCCCCAGCTGCCATCGAACAAGCAACCCCCACTTCACCCATGCAACCCATTTCAGCTGCTGAAATCGAAGCACCTTCTTTGTAAAGAATACCAATCGCACCAGCTGTTAAAAGAAAGGTAATAATTCCAGCTTCATTCGCTTTTGGGATAAATTTTTGATAATAATGCATGACTGATGGAATAACACCAGATGCCCCATTAGTTGGTGCTGTGACTACACGCCCACCCGCTGCATTTTCTTCATTCACTGCAAGAGCCCATACACTGACCCAATCCATAATTTCTGCTGGATCATGCATTTCTTTAGGCTTTTTTTCTTGTTCCTTCAAATACTTAAAAATTCCCGGCGCTCTTCGTTTAACATTCAATCCACCCGGCAAAATCCCTTCTTGTTCACATCCACGCTGAACGCATTTCTGCATGACTTCCCAAATACGAAGCAGTCCTTGCTTAATTTCCTCTACAGTTCTCCATGTTTTTTCGTTTTCAATCATCAACTCTGCGATGGTCAAGTGATTTTCGCGACATAACTTGAGTAATTCTTCGGCATTTTTGAAAGGAAAACGTACGTGATCTTCTTTGTGTTCTTGAATGATATTCTCATTTTTCATGGCTGCATCGTGATCAACAATAAATCCACCACCCACTGAA
>JAUXSJ010000169.1 GCA_030679615.1 Parachlamydiaceae bacterium
TGAGCTCAATATCGTCAAAATAAAAACAAGATAAGCATGATCGCAAGCGCCAGGATATGCAAGATAAGGATATCCCTTCCCTATTATCATGCCTATCCTGGCGCTTGCGATCATGCTTATCTTGTTTTTATTTTGACGACATTGAGCGACGCTCTGAGTTGTTTTAATTTAAACCTTTCAGGGCTATTTAAGTCTCTGTATTTCAATAAACAAGAAATTTTAACTTGATGCGTATGCCTGCCAATCCTGTAATTTTATGCGTCGCTTAGTTTTCTTTGTAGTAGTAATAGGGAAGGGGATTGATTTCTATTAATCCACTGATGGTGGCTACAACTCCACTCACAAGGCGAAAGCTCGTTAACATAATTTAAAAGAGCTAATCGTTCTTCTTTACCCTCAGGATGACCTGGATAACAAGTCACGCTAATTAAGCCCCCATGCTTTATCAAGGGTAGCGCAGAGGTCAAACTTTCTAAACTCGTTAAAGATAGAGTTGTTTTTAATTTATTACCTCCAGGAAGATAACCTAAATTATAAACAATTAATTCCACCGATTCTTTAGCGATACACTCTGGAAAAGTTGAGTGGCATCGTTTTTCTAAAAAGACTTTAGATAATTGTTGTGGAGTTAAATTTTTTTTGAGAAGTTGATCGGTTGATTGAATTGCCTCAATTTGATTATCAAATGCATAAACAAGTCCTGTTTCATTTTCTTGCAATGTTTGTTGACATAAGAGGAGAGTGTCGTGACCATTTCCGCAAGTTGCATCAATGACGATTGAACCTTTTAAATTAAGTTTGGACCAATATTGATGGGCTAAATCTAGATGTGAACGAAAAAGAAGGAAATTGGAACGGCTCATTTTAATTAATTTTAATGGGAAGAGTTGTTTTTGAAGCTTGCAAAAAGATTGACGTCGTGAGGATATCCAAGGATATTACCAAAAATATCGCTAAAGTCTTCTTTAACCTGCTCTAGGAATTGTTTTTGATCAGTTAAAGGCATTGAAGGAAGTTCTGCGGTGATTTGTAAAGAATTCTTTTTTACAGCAATTTGAAAAGGAACATGCGTGTCTGGAAAATGTTTTTTCCAATAAGTTTCCAGATAATGTTGAACAATGGCTTCATCAAGAAGCAAAGCATGGTTTCCGGTTTTAATATGAATATAACGATGTCGTAAATTTATAAAAGTGTAAATGAGAAGAGAAAGTCCTATGAGTAAAAAACCAAGTCCAAATAAAAAAAGAATTAAAGTGTTTTCTAAAAAAAAATTTGCGGTAATTTCTTTCATACTTGGTGACCAAGGTATGACAGTACCAAATATTCCAAGAATCAGAAAAAAGATTCCAATGACCATGCTTGTGATTAAATAAAAAAAACGATTAATTCTAAAACTCATCCGTGTACTCATCTTCTAAGTTTGTTTCAATTGGATGTTGGTGTCCTTGAGAACTTGCTTGTTGGCCTAATTTATGTAATTGTTCGAGTGAGACGACATTTTTAAAAACAACATGAACTGATGAAACATGCAATCCTGTTAAATGAGTAATGGATTCAGCAATTTGACTTTGAATCTTTTCAGCAACTTCAGGAATTGACAAACCGTACAAAATATTGACTTCTACTTTAACGTGAATAGATTGGTTTTTATCATCCTGTTCAGCTTCGATACCCTTAACACCCTCAGAGCTTCTTCCGAAGAGGTGGTCAATAAAACTTCCTTCAACTAGACTGATTCCATCTATTTCAGAAAGGCAATGTAAAACAATCGATTGAAAAACTTTATCATCAATATCACGGATAAAATGTGTTTCTGGAAGTTCAAATTCCTTCGTGTCATATTTTTTCTTTTCAAATTTTGATTTGTTTTCTAACATATTGAAATCCTTCTTTCAAAATGGCATGAATGATAAATGTGCCCGACTTAAGTTATGATAGGGGATTAATGATGAGATTATCAGGATTAAATTAAAATAACTAGTACATTTGATTGGATATAATTGGAATGTATATTAGAATCCTCTTAGGCTTTAAATTAATTTTTTTAGACCTTAAGAGTGAACTCTAGTGCTATTTGATAATTTCATTTTAAATGAATGGTGTTGACAATGTGTGTTTCTAATATGCTCATATCTCAAGGATTTTCTTATGTATGGTTTTGACCCACAAATCTTTAGTTTCTTTTTTCTCTTACTGGTTGCCTTTGGGACTGCTTATTATGCGTATCGAATAAATCGAAATCCATTTTTATGGTTTTTTATTGGAGCTTTAATAGGGATTTTTGCGCCATTAGTGTTGTATTTTGTTTCTGTTTATTCCAATGATCCAAAAGTTGAAAATGAAGAAAAAAGTTCAGCTATTTCTACAACTCCAGAACCCTTAGTCATTCCACCAAAACCCGAAACGGCTATAGGAGTACTAGAAGAAAATAAACTATGGTATTATTTGGATGCAGATCATCAACAAATGGGCCCAATTAGCATCATTGGATTAAGAGAGTTGTGGAATACAGGGAAACTTGATTTAAAGAGTTATGTTTGGTCTTCAGGTATGAAAGAATGGAAGAGAGTGGAAGATTTGAATGACCTGAGGTCAATGCTAAATAGCACACAAATTTAATCAATGATGAAAAAAAATACAGGATGCACAAAGTCGCAAAAACTAACCACAGAGATCACTGAGAATATAGAAGATAAATGAGGT
>JAUXSJ010000172.1 GCA_030679615.1 Parachlamydiaceae bacterium
TTTCACCAAACTGCGTATTAAAATTCATCTGATCTGCCTGATCTCCGGCGTACAATAAGGCCTTTGTGTGAGAATCTGCTAACTCGCCGAGTGCTTTACTTAAGACTGCACAACTACTACTATATTTTTCTCTATCCTTTGGCTTAATAGTCAGCTCATTTTTGCTATGACCACACTGCTCTAGCACTTCTCCCCATACTTTTTTACTATGCTCATCCGCAATAAAAAGAATCGTATGACCAGAATTATAGATTTTGTTCACGAAATCTACTGTTAGTTGTTGGTTTGGTGTTGAGCCTTCATTATTAACCCCTAGATCGATAAAACCAACTTTACTGTTTTGTGGCCATTTTGATACATCGATACTGTTAACTTGAAAAGCCTGAGTAAAAACGACTTGAATATTTGGATTTGAAGAATGCCGAATACATGCCGCTGTTCCTGCCATTCCATCAACACTTCCAACAGCAACTATGATATTGACTCCTAGAATTGGACTTGCACTTATCATATTCATAGATAGATTTCCTTCATATTTTTTGAATTTTCAATTATTGCTCGTCAGTAATGAGAAATTCATTACGAGAAGACTATGCGATGTGTCGAAGGTAAATTGCAAGAAAATAATAACCCTAGGAATCAGATATTGTCTATTTAGAGTACACCCTAACAGACAATTGGACAATATTCAGTTCACAAGAATATTTGTAGATAAAGCTTCCGGCAAGGCGGATAATCTATTCGAACTTAGAAATTCAACAAAACACTTTAGTGGAGTTTTAACGATTATCAAGGAGTTGCGTATGGCTGCTTAAAAGTCAAAAAATAAAAACTTTATTATCGAGTCATTAGGGACTTAAATTGATAAACCTTAACTAAGATAGCAGGCTAAAGCATGCTAAAACGAGTCCAGACTAAAGTTTAGGCTATAAAGTGAATTTAATTTTCTAAAAATTGTGCGGTGGGAATCACCGCACAAATATGAAATGTCTAGAATGCGTAGATAACTTCTATGTTAAAGTCATAGTAGTTATGGTGTCCACCAATACGAGGATTCTTTGCTCTTGACCATTGATAGATAACATCAAGTGAAAGGTTATCTGTTAAAAGATACAGATATTCGAACTTCCATCCAATAAAGTTACCATTACCACGTCGTGGAATGAATTCATAATAGTCTGAACCACTATCAAGTCCATCTAAAAGAACAACATCATAAATAAATTCATTGAAAATGTTTCCACGGCCAATACTTGCAACATCAGGATCTGGAACTGCTTGCGCTTGAACAACGGCGTATTCAATATCTATAGACCAATCGCCTTCTTTATCTGAATTTCCGATGTAAACTCCAGCATACCATCCTAGGTTTTCTTTTTTACCATGTGTAAACTTATTTTTTTCCGCGGCATGGTTTATGACTAAGCCTGAATAAAGCTCAACAGGTAATTCATAACATCCAATTGTTGGTGTAATCAAATAAGTGAGTGTAAATTGAGAGTTTTGAAACTGAGTTCCGTAAGCATTTCTGATTAAACAACGGTTTTTCCCATTCTTATTCCAGCTAATGAAGGAGTAACGTAGGTCTAAGCCGGTATCATAAATATCTAAGAATCCAAATTCAGTCACATAACCAAAATGATTAACGCGTTGATCAATGACGAAACCACCTAGATTCCAATAGAATGATGCAAATTTACCTAAGCTTTGAGCATATTTAAACAAAAGACCATCAAAATAGTTTGAAAATTGGATTTCAGAAATAAACACGTCATTTAATTTTCTACGACCAACTTCAATGTCAAATCTCTCATCACCATCTGCATAAACATTATAACCCGCATAGGCTTTTTTCAAGTAAATACCAGCACCTGCTCCACTACCCTTTAAATTTCTACGTGTATTTCTTTCATCTTCACTCAGAATATGGCTTCCACTTCTATTGAAAATGGCTGCGGTTTCACGGCAACGCACAGAGGCTTTTGCACCTGCAGGATTATCAAATTGAAGATGAGCCATAGCCCAAGATTTTTTGTAATTGTATTTAAATTTAAGATTGAACTCGACATCGAAAATATTCGTACTTAAAGGTAAACGATCAGTACCGACATGATCTCCTCCACGAAAATTTCTGTAGTTTTCATGAATTGAATCGCTACTATCAATACTGCTGCTAGTTCCGTAAAGAGATAATCCCTTTTCACGAACATTTTGCCAAAATAGTCTGACGTCACCACTAATATCTAAGTTTTGTGATTTTTTCTTAACGTCGATATTTTCTTTTGACTCAACAAAAGCTCTTAGTGCTTGATCGTCATTGCTGCGTAATTCTCTGTCAAATCTCGTTTCCTGACCGATCTGGGCAGAAAGTTGACTGGCTATCATTAATATAAATAAGGTTAATATATATTTAATTCGACTCATAGAAGTTCCATCCATTGTTCGAGGGTGAAATAAAAAGTGTTTTCAGGAGCTTGCAAAGGTGCAACAGACAATTGCAATTCCTTCCAATGTGAAGCTAATAAGAATAAAAAACGGTGATTTCAAAGAAGTAACAAGAAATTCCTTTTTTCTGATAAGACCGTAAAATTTGTTTTATCCGATCTTAAGAAACGATTTGCTATATAAATTTGATTATTAAAAATAACAAAATTTAATATTAAACAGCTTCTTAGGTCACAAAGAAGGTATTTTTTATCATGAAAAGATAGTTAAAGTCAATTAAAAAAAATTGAATTTTGAATGCAATATTGCTTATTAACCAATGACGTAAAAAATTACAGGATGAAAAGGATAAAGAACAGGATGGACAGGAGAGAGGGGGTATTCAAGAATGAAATTATTCAGATTAACGCAGAGGCAGGGAGACGGGGAGACGCAGAGCTAAATATTATAAATATAAAAATATTTTTTTAATTTAATTTTTTTCTCCCCGTCTCCCCGCCTCTGCGTTAATCTGATGGAATAATTTCATTCTTGAATACCCCCTCTATCCTGTCCATCTTGTTCTTTATCCTGTCTATCCTGTAATTTTATATGTCATTGGTTAATGCAACGCACGTTTACTGACCATACTCATAGGGCTTAGTATAGACACCCCATCTTCGATCGCTTCTAGAGCCATCTAACCAGTGCTTCCAAATAGACATAGGCACGGCTTCAATTCCTACATAATCTAAACGCCATAATTCCAATCGACCTGTACCTGGATTGACCACAAATCCAAAATAATCTTTTACCCAATTTGTGTCGGCAAAAATGATGGGTGTGGGTAATGCATATCCTAATAAACGAGCTGCATGAATGACTTCAGCATGATAATCAATGGATGTTTGAGTCTGATTAAATACAAGGCAAAGTAGAGCTTTGCAAATATTTTGTAATTGGAATGATCCCAAATAATTGGAATCCGCATTTGCAA
>JAUXSJ010000177.1 GCA_030679615.1 Parachlamydiaceae bacterium
TGAATTGATTAGTGATCAAAAAATTCTTTTGAAAACGCCAAATTTTTCTGATCAATCGACTTTTCATGAAAATTTGAGCAAACGGATTGATCACATTCTTGGAAAAGAAGTGTTTACATCACTCATTCCATTAAGTTTTACTCAAGGATCTTATGAACTTAAAGGATTTATCGGCGAATCCCATTTACACAGGCCAAACAGATTAGGTCAATTTTTGTTTATCAATCAACGATCGATTTATTCGCCTTTAATTTCTTCTGCTGTAAGGGAAGGATATGGATCGATGCTTCCCAATCAAAGATTCCCTTTTTTTGTCATTCATTTAAATATGCCTGGTCATTTATTTGATGTTAACGTCCATCCACAAAAAAAAGAAGTTAGGTTAAGACAGGAATTTCAATTGAAAGAAGTTGTGATTGAAGCAGTGCAAAACGCCTTACGAAAACAACAAAATCAAAATACTTACTATACTCCAATAAATCTAACTAAAGACGAATCTGAAGAAAAATTGATTCCTCCTTATTGGAATTCTTATGCTTCATTATTATCAAAAAATACTTTTGAAGTTCCTTCAAAAGTCACTGAAGAAAAGTGGGAATATAAAAAATGCGATCCTAACATTGATTTTCCTGTTCAGACCGAATCGGAATTAAAAGACTTAGATCAAATCCTTCAGAAATGTGATGTCGAGCCTTCATTGTTTTCTTTAAATAAAATTCCCAAAAAAACTCCCACGGTGATCTCAACAATTGTTGGTTATTTATTAATCGATCCTTTTAATGTGAATAAAGAATTATTTCGATTAAAAGAAGGAGAGGCTGAAGGAGGAATCGCTCTTGTGGATCAAAAAGCAGCTTATTCTCGAGTTTTTTTCGAAAAATTATTAAGTCAAAAAGCAGCTAATGACATCCAACCTTTATTAGTTCCCTTAACCATTCAGTTTTCTATGGAAGAGGCTCGTAATATTAGAGAGTATTTGGAAATTTTAAATAACATGGGGTTTAGTTTAAGAGAATTTGGAGAGTACACATTCATGATTGATGCCTTACCGAATTTTATAAAGCAAGATCAAGTCGAAACATGTTTAAGTATACTCTTAAAAGAACTTGGTGAAAATCAAACTTCACGCTATCTTCAGAAAGAAAAAGAAAAACAACTTGCATTAATGGCTTGTCGCGCATCATTACCTAAATTGAAGCAACTTTCTATAGAAGAAGGGCAATATTTAATGAATCAATTAATGACATGTGAAATGCCCGCGCAATGTCCTATGGGTAAACCAACCTGTTTTTATTTATCTGTAGAAGAAATTGGTAAATTTTTTCGCTAACTTTTAGGTTTTTAATGGATTATTTATCTCGTCTTTTAAAATTGCAGAAACTTCTTGAGAAGTTATCATGCGATGCTATTTTGATTGAAGATCCAATAGATTTATTTTATTTAACCGGCTTAGAAATGTCAGCAGGTAAGTTATTGGTTTCATTAAATCATTCTGCACTCATTGTTGATGGACGCTATTTTGAAAAAGCTTCTCAACAATCCATTTATCCTGTTTATTTACAGAGTGAAGATTTCTTAAAAGAATTAGTTCTTAAACTGCGTTTACAAACATTGGGTTTTGATAAAAATCGAACAACTTATCAAAATTTTATACAACTCAATCACATTGCAGAAAAAATTGTTCCTTTAGACTCTCTAGTTCAGCACTTAAGAATGATCAAAGAAGAAGAAGAGATTTGTTTGATACGTGAATCCTGTCAGCTAGCTCATCAAGGATATGAATTTATACGTTCTCTTTTGAAAGAAGGAATTACAGAAGAGGAAGTTTCCTTTGAGCTTGAGTTTTATTGGAAGAAAAGAGGGGCTAAAAAACTAGCTTTTGATTCCATTATTGCTTTTGGAGAAAACTCTTCCATGCCACATTATCGAGCAGGAAATACAAAATTAAGAAAAAATCAGCATGTTCTTATTGATATAGGCGTTGTTTTGAATCATTATCATTCTGATATGACAAGAGTGGTATTTTTTGGAGACGCTAATCCTGAAATCGAAAAAATTTATTCGATTGTAAATGAAGCCAAGGAAAATGCATTTGAAATTTGTTTTCCAGGAACGCATGTGGGTGAGTTGGATCGCAAAGCTAGAGAATGGATTACCTCTAAAGGTTATGGAGAATATTTTACACATAGTTTAGGACATGGAGTGGGGTTAGATGTGCATGAAATCCCTGTGATTCGACAAACGGGTCCTTTTAGCCAATTACCTCTTGAGGAGGGGATGGTCATAACAATTGAGCCTGGTATTTATTTACCATCAATTGGTGGAGTGCGTTTAGAGGATACAATTCTAATCACAAAAACTGGGTACGAAGTTTTAACGCAATCCCGTTTGAATTTGTAGCCTAGACTTTAGTCTGGGCTCGTTTTTGCAGGCTTTAGCCTGCAAGTCCAATTAAGATTTATCATAAAAACTGCTATAAGGATAGTCTTCGGCACGCCCGACAAGCCTAGCTTTAACAGGATTATTTTTGATATACTCCCATTTTTCACATAGACTAATTCCATCTCGTATCAGGTGATCAAAGTTTTCCTGTTGCCAGAATTTATCTGTTCTTTCTAAGCACTTGTTTATTGAATAAGCAGATGATCCCTTAAGCAACTGCATAATTTTAGCCAATGTATTATTCTCTAATGGCTTGATTATAAGATGTAAATGATCAGGCATAATCACATAAGCTTGCAAAAGATATTTGTCTTTATGATACTGCTTCAAAGTTTTTTCCATTAATGCAGCAAGTTCATGTATTTTAAAAGGCTTATCAATTAAGGAGTTGACATTCATAGTGATGAAATAGGTAGAGCCTTTTAGTTCCCAATGGGGAAGGTTACGCCTACTTGTTTTGGTTGAAAACCAATCATGTCCATCGAATTCTCGAATCGATGGTAGCGTATTTTTGGTTTTGTCCATAGATATGCCTAAGTTATGAGATGGAGGCAATTATAACTTGGATAAAATATTTTGTATATGTCAAGGTAACGGGACTAGCAGGCTAAAGCCTGCTAAAACGAGCCCAGACTAAAGTCTAGGCTACTTATTTGTCGATTTAAACTATTTGATCGACTATAAAACATGATTGAAGTTTAATTCTCGGGATTATTATTAATTTTTCTAAAATGTAAAAATCTTGAAGAAGCTGCCCCTTTTTTAGCTGTGGCTAATGAAATTTTCTTTATCCTGTTGTCATTTGCTTCAAACCAGTTATTGTTGATTTTCATTCGACAAAAAAAGTGAGCAACTTTCATTGAATATTTTTCATATACTATGTAGAAATCACATGCATATTTTGCAGATTGACCGTTTTTAACTTGCTCTGGGGATAGATAAATTTCTAGATTATTGCTTGGTCGATTAATATTAAATAGATTGTCGAAAGAAATGATAAAATGTTCAGGTAGTTTAGCGAATTGTCTAACTATGGTACCATGTTCTAAAGAGTACCAAGGATTGTAATATTTTAAATTATCATTCCAATATTTGGATTCTTTTTCTAAATCCAGATTTGTTAAACGAGACATCTGAATTCTATTTTTTAGTAATTCTGTTAAAATTTCAGGTTTATTTTCATCTGTATTATATTTACTTATTAGCAGTTGATATAAAAAAGTATGTTTAGGTTGGTATTGTTCCATTTTGTTGTATTGAGGACATATTTGAAAATCATTCGTATCTTTTTTAACTGTTTCTAATGCCTTTAATGCTTTTTCAGTTAATTCAAACTCAATAACAAAAGGCTTAAGTCCATGTTTTGATAGGTCATTAATGATCATTTGAAAAATGCCATAAGCATCATTTTGTTTTGAGGTTTTTAACTCTTTTAAAAAAACGTGATCCTCTAATTCTGATAAATAATTTTCTTTGAATTCTCTATAGATATTTATACATTTTTTATCTTGCGATCTTGAATTATTTTTTTGTTTTTCAGTATAGGCAGTATAAATATCTTTATAGATTGGTTTGAATTCGCCCATTTTTAGCACAGCTTCGCGAAGTTCGGGAATAAACATCATTGCTTGTATAATAACTGATAAAAAACAAGTATTCCCAAAATTTGGAATACCAACTGGCATAATAATATGGGTTGTTTTTTTGTCTAAAAATT
>JAUXSJ010000182.1 GCA_030679615.1 Parachlamydiaceae bacterium
TAAGTCTGTCATTAAGCTCCACGTGCCACCTTACAGTACTACCGAACAACGCGAATTAGCTTTGCAGCAATGGTATAGAAAAGAAATCAAGAGTTTTATCCCTTCCATGTTGGAAAAATGGCAACCTCTTCTAAACGTTGAAGTACAGGAATGGGGTGTAAAAAAAATGAAGACAAAATGGGGTTCTTGTAACACTAGTGAGCGCCGGATCTGGATTAATCTTGAACTGATCAAAAAGCCTATACAATGCTTAGAATATATCGTAGTGCATGAATTGGTGCATCTGCTGGAAAAACACCACAATGCGCGATTTAAAGCACACATGGACAATTTTATGCCTCATTGGCGTTTGCATAGAGAGGAGCTTGGTCGTGAACCGTTAGGACACGATTGCTGGGACCAACAAATAAGAATAAACCAAAAATGAAAAATATTATTATAAACATGCATGATCCTATCATGCATCCTTATTGGATATTATCGGAGGAAGCAGGTAATTTAGGCGGATTCATTTCAGGAATTTGTGCTTTTATACTATTGCTTCTGGCCATATTTTCTTTTTTCTATGGGCCTTACCTTATTGAGAGATGGAAAAAGGAAAAGCGTGCGGAAAAATTAAGTGATGCTGCTGAAGAAGCCTTAAATCATTTAGATATATTTAAAGATCGAATAGATGTTTGGGTAAAGTTTGCAGATGCTTGGTTCGTATACAATCGGCATTCAAATGAGAACATTCAAGTCCTTTCACAACTTCCAGAAGATGAAAAAGAAAAACTAATCTCTCAATTTAACAATGATAGATACGAAGTCCACAACTATTGCAAGGAAGCGTATCAGATTATGGAGGAACTTCGTCGGGTCAAATACAAGGTACTTCGATTGTCAAATCCAGGGCTTGAGAGTGAGATAAACGAATTTGAAAAAATTGTAAAAACATTGCCTGACAGTTTGTTTAATAAGCACTTTCCTGTGCCCGATCCAAAAATGAAAAGCGATGCGAAAATGACTTTTGAAAATGCGGCTGTTCAGATTGAGATTTTTTACGCAAAAATTCATAAGCAACTCCTCGGAATTTTCAATTTTCAAAATAAACTTAGGTGAAATGTGGATCATAAGTATGATTCATAGACCTGCTGCTAATATGTAGTTTTGATATTGCTTTTAAAAAAAATATGGATAAACATGGTCTTTGAGTTCAATATAAGAGACGTTGCGGACAAAACAACGAATAAAAATAATAAAATCCCTCGCAGTCCCAAAGACGCGCAGCATCAGCTTCATAAACAATACAAATTTCTTTGTAGATCTATTTTAGAAACCCTCAAAGGGGACTCAGATGAAATAGATCGTATAGCACTTGCTCTTAGAATTTTATTTCATACTTCTGGTCAATCTAAAAGCCTTTTATCTCAAATTTCACCTGAAATACAACTATTGGAAACTTGTTCTAGCATACCTCTACCGCCGCATAAAGATGAAACCATTGACAAAGATTATAAACCTTTTCAGGGGTTTATGGGTGGCATGGTATGTATGGTTATAGGTTCTAAAAATATATGGGAGCTAACGCCTTCACTTTGTCCTTCTTGGGTTGGAATAGATGAATGGTGGAATCGCATTTTCTTCACCGATTGGGGGATTGAATTTAGTCGAAAAAAACTTGTTTTCTGTGTAGCGAATACAGATGGTGGAGCCCACGTCGATAACGAACTTGAACGATGTTATTTTGCATTGACACGTTTAGGGTCGATTGGAATACAATTATTTATTGATGGCACTAAGCATATATCTAATGGTCCTGAGAAACTTGTTTTACCTCACATAGGTCTTGAAGTAGTGAGTTCTCTTAAACGTGCATTTCCAGATCTATGCCCAGATTATGGACTCCCTGAATTAATATGAATACGGAATCCCTATGAGTGTCTGTGATAAGT
Source organism: Parachlamydiaceae bacterium (assembly GCA_030679615.1). Taxonomy (GTDB): domain Bacteria; phylum Chlamydiota; class Chlamydiia; order Chlamydiales; family Parachlamydiaceae; genus JAUXSJ01. The sequence continues at coordinate 1,935 of JAUXSJ010000182.1, forward strand.
GACTACACATCCTATTGAAAGGTGTAAATGACTGGTGGCACCACCTCTTAATCTTGCAACTTTCCGTTTATTTAGTTATTATCTAAAAGTACATCTCAGCAGGATTTCAATGACTCAAAAACCGCGAAAAATGCATCTTAAAATTTCCATTGGTTCTGACTTATATGTGCTGGGTACTTTAAGCTTCAATCTTGCCAAGAATGAGATATACTATCTTTTCCATCATTCCGAAACCGCACCAAAGAAAGTGCTTGCTCTTGATTCAAATAATCTTATGGATCCACCAATTCATATAAGCTGGCATAGAAAGCGGGTTCATATTAGGACAGAAACTGGAGTACTTCAGTATGTGGAGTATCCTAAGGGCGACCTTTTCCCCGATGCTCGTGAAGTGCGGCCACTGTTAGTTGAAGGTATCACTCTGAATGATAAACCAGTTCTTCTTAGACGAGATGATGCTTTTACTAATTTCGAAAATGCAGATGAGTGCCTACAGCTGAAGCTACCTCAACCTTCAAATTTTTCATTGATATTAATGCTTGTTCCGAATTCATGGGCGACAACTAATTTACTCCTAGAAGCTTACCTTAAAGGTAATCAAGGAAAAGCCGTGCCTTTATGGTACCTGCGTACAGAATCTCATGAAATAGGTAGAATTTTGGCTTTTGAACGATGGGATGTGCTTGTATGGACCACTCCCTTCGTTAGAAAAATGCCAAGCATTAATGAGGCATTTTCTTCTGGCTATCGTATTCCCGATTTCGTCAAGCCCATGGATTCATTATTTGATTTGGTTATGCAAGCTAAGAAGTCTCCAGTCCTTACAGGACAGCAGCTTGACGCTTTAAGATCAGTGGTGAACGCGAAAGTCGATCAACAAATTCAAAATATAAAAATTCATTGCCTTAATCTATGCTAGAACTAACTTTACCAAGCAATTCCAATAAAGCGACATACAAAAAAATCTCTAATCCTTTTCGGAAAATTTTATATTTATTTGCTCTCCATTCAGACCATCCGCTTTACTTAGAGCATAAAGATAACTTAATTGGGGTTTTGGACATTATTGATGGGCTCGAATATCATATAAAAAATCTTAGACGTTATGAAAAAGCAGCATGTAATCGATCAATAGAACTTAGATCGATTTTTAAGAGACAGAGCGGAGAACCTGTTTACCTTCCAAAAATATCGAGACGAACTAACCATCACCCTGCTGTCCACGAAGCTGTAGCTTATATCGGAATGCTTGGGCAATTGGCTACATTTTTTGAATCTAAGTGGTTCGGTTCTGTCGTAAAAGAGAATGTGATCGCAGGGGAAATACCATCTATTTTAGCTTTACTACCAATCAGAAATAAATATACAGCACATAGACAGCAGGATGCCCCAAGACATGATGATTGTTCTAATTTGGGTCTCAATCAATTTGGTTTAAAGCACGGTCTAGTTGGACCCAATACAAATCCAGAAATCGTACATCTTGAATATTCGTTTCCAAGTAAGCAACGTCATCGCTTATTAGAAAAATACCACTCCGTGCCCATCAATGATATAGAGCATTTAGGGGAGAACAACAACTTAACAATTTTTACCCCTACAAAGAATCATCCGAAGATCATAGCTGAGGCGATTAGCCTTCTCCAACTTTTTTTTAGCTTCAAAGGGTAGCTTTGAGAATTGTATTTGATTAGATTGGCGATGCAGCGGCGGTGCAACGAGAAACTATTTTACCAATAAAATCCGGTAAAATCCAATAGCCTTTTATGCCTTTTCACGCTATTATCACAAGTAAAGCGGCTGGTTCTTAATGGATTGTCTTAATATCTCCCGCATTCGTAATGCGAAGGTCATTATTTTTAATTCGCCTGTTATTCTGAATATATCTAAGAAATTATCTAATGATCCAAATATTAAAAGACTAGTTTAATATGTTTATGTTAAAAGATGATTTAATTTTTTCTAAGAATAAAGTTCCGTTAAAGGAAATGACAAAAGAAAAAATCGATAGAGAGCGCAAAAGAGCTAAGCGTTATGCTCTAAGTTTTACTATTTTGTATATTTTTCTTTTTCCCTTATTTTTTAACATGGGTTTGGTCTCCTTTATGATTTTTGATACCCCTCGTATGACTATTTTTTTAGGCTTACCTGTAGTTTTTCTTACTCTTTTAATCTCTTTAACGATGTTGATTAGCATTTACTTAATGCGTTCTAGCTATCTACGTGGTGAGTATAAAAAAATCTATTTTTATTGCGTTCTTCCTTTATTCACATTTGTTGGAGTGTTTTGGATTAATGACATTTTAATAACTCTTTTTTTATAATTAACACAGGTTTGAAACACTAGCCGATTCACAAGGGACACAAGGGACTTGATTTAACTTGACATTTGTCTTTAATGCGTTTAAATTCAGTCCCTAATGTCCCTAATGTCCCTAATGTCCCTAATGTCCCTAATGTCCCTAATGTCCCTAATGTCCCTAATGTCCCTAATGTCCCTAATGTCCCTAATGTCCCTAATGTCCCTTAAATCGGCAAAATC
>JAUXSJ010000196.1 GCA_030679615.1 Parachlamydiaceae bacterium
CATTTTAGCCGATTTAAAAAAAATCATTGGTTACATTGAAGTCCTGCAAAAAATTGATACTGAAAATGTTCCTCCATGCAATCATGTCATAGAAGATATGCATAATGTTTTTAGAGAAGATGTTGTTGGTGAAACAATGGACCAAGAGCTTTTTCTAAATAACGCACCTTCACATAGTGGTAAATTTATTCGCGTTCCACCTGTAATAAAATCATCATAGAGGATTCATGTTAAATTATTCTGCTAGAGAAGTTAGAGACCAGTTTATTAAAGGTGAACGCACAGCCGTTTCTATTAGTCATTTTTATTTAGATCGAATTTCTCAATTTGATCCGCAAATTAAAGCTTTTTTAACTGTTTTTAATGAAAAAATTTTAGAACAAGCTGAACAATTAGATAAAAAAAGAGCTTTGAATCAACCATTAGGAAAACTTGCTGGTATTCCTATTGCAATCAAAGACAATATTTTGATTAAAGGTGAAATTGCTACATGCGGCTCTAAGTTCTTAACTAATTTTAGAGCCCCCTACAATTCTACTGTTGTTGAATTATTATTGAAAGAAGATGCCCTATTGATAGGAAGTACAAACTTAGATGAATTTGGCATGGGTTCTTCCACAGAAAATTCTGCTTTACAGATGACTTATAATCCATGGAATTTAAAATGTACCCCAGGTGGTTCTTCTGGTGGCTCAGCTGCAGCTGTTGCTGGTCGATTTTGTCCCTTTGCTTTAGGAACTGATACAGGTGGATCTGTTCGTCAACCTGCTTCATTTTGTGGTATTGTTGGTTTTAAACCAACATATGGAAGAGTATCGCGTTATGGGGTTGTTGCTTATGGTTCATCTTTAGATCAAGTAGGTACTTTTGCAACTAATGTTAACGATGCAGCGTTAATGATGGAAGTATTAGGACAACATTGCACAAAAGACTCTACTAGTATTCCTCAGGGACCTGAAGATTATTTATCTACATTTAAAAATTCCATAGCAGGAAAAAAAATTGGTGTACCTTGGAAGTTTTTACAAACTCTTACGGAAGAACCTAGACAAGCATTTGAAAAAGCAATTGATGTGATTAAGTCGTTAGGGGCTGAAATCATAGAAGTCGACTTAAGTATCCTTGAAAGCTCACTTGCCGTTTATTACATTATTGCTAATGCAGAAGCATCTACAAACTTAGCTCGATTTGATGGAATACGTTATGGTCAACGTTCTAAAAGTGCGGAAACACTCGATCAAGTCTATGATTTTTCAAAAGAAGAAGGATTTGGCCAAGAAGTAAAACGTCGTATAATGTTGGGAACATTTGTACTTTCGTCAGGATATCAAGATGCTTTTTATAGAAAAGCTCAAAGAGTACGTACCTTAATTATTAAAAGTTATAAGGACGCTTTTTCAAAATGCGACTTGATCGCCACCCCTGTCTCCCCTTCTGCTGCTTTTGAAATTGGTGCAATTAAAGATCCATTACAAATGTATTTAGAAGACATTTATACGATTGGAATCAACTTAGCAGGTTTACCTGCCGTTAGCATTCCAAATTGCTTAACGAAAGACGGTAAACCCATGGGATTACAATTAATTGGCGCACAGAAACATGACCGGGATGTTTTACAGGCTGCTTCAGTTATTGAAAAAGTTCTTCCATTCCAATATGCCATTCCATCATTTGTTAACCATGAGGTAAAACATGACTCATAAAAATCTACATCCAGCACATGATGAATGGGAAGCTGTCATCGGTCTAGAAATACACGTCGAGTTAAATACTAAATCCAAACTTTTTAGTTGGGCCCCTAATCATTTTGGCGATGAACCAAACACAAACATCACTGAAGTTTGTACAGGACAACCTGGTGCTTTACCTGTTTTAAACAAAGAGGCTGTTAAAAAAGCTATTCAGTTTGGATGTTCAATCCAAGCAGAGATTGCAAAATACAGTACATTTGATCGAAAGTCCTATTTTTATCCAGATAGCCCACGAAATTTTCAAATTACTCAATATGAAAAACCGATTGTTATTGGTGGCACTGTCATAGCGGAAGTAGATGGCGAAGAAAAATCTTTTGCCGTTAACCGAGTACATTTAGAAGATGATGCGGGGATGCTCAAGCACTTTTCTAAATTTACAGGTGTAGATTACAATCGTGCGGGTTCTCCACTCATTGAAATTGTTTCAGAACCATGCATTCATTCTGCAAAAGATGCTGTTGCTTACGCCAAAGCAATTAAGGCTATCTTACAATATATCGATGCTTCTGATTGCAATATGGAAGAAGGTTCTTTGCGAATTGATACAAATATTTCCGTTCGTTTAAAAGGCGAAAAAACCTTCAGAAATAAAATTGAAATTAAAAATATGAATTCATTCAATTTTATGGAAATCGCTATTAAATCTGAAATTTATAGACAAATTGAAGCTTATATTAGTCAGCCCCAGTTACCGATGGATCAAGTTATTCCACAAGCAACTTTTAGATGGGATCCAGAAAAACAACAAACTGAATTAATGCGCTTAAAAGAATCGGCTGATGACTATCGTTATTTTCCTGAGCCCGATTTGGTCCCTATTATTTTAACAAATGAAGTTATTGAAGAAATTCGCCAAACTTTACCTGAACTACCTTTGCAAAGAGAACGTCGTTATGTTCGTGATTATGGATTAGCTTCACATTTAGCGTTTGTGTTAACAGGTGAAAAAGCTTTAGCTGATTATTATGAATCAGGATTAAAGCATTGTCAAAATGCACATTCGTTGGCGAATTGGATCTTATCTGAATTTACAGGACGATTAAAAGAATCTGGTCACACACTTCTTACTGTTGGCATACCTGCTGAGCATGTTGCCTCCTTAGTTAATTTAATTGACACTGGAAAAATTACAGGAAAAATAGCCAAATCCGTTGCTGATGATATGGTTGCTAATCCAGGTGTAGACCCTGCATTAATTGTTGCTGAAAACCCCGATTATCAACCCTTAAATGACTTAAGCGAAATTGAAGGGTACGTCAAGAAGGTGTTAAATGAAAACCCTCAATCTGTTAAAGACTATAAAAATAATATAGAAAAAGCTTTTGGTTTTCTTGTAGGACAAGTGATGAAGCTATGTAAAGGAAAGGCATCTCCACAAATCGTGAACGAGATGCTCAAAAGCCATATTGACAAAATGTAGTCTACAATAAATGACGTTGTTGTTTCAACGCAGAGACGGGGAGACGCAAGAGACGGGGAGAAAAGCGTTTAAAATAAAAAAAATAATTTAGCATGTTTATTTTAAACGCGTTTCTCCCCGTCGCTTGCGTCTCCCCGTCTCTGTGTTGAAACTGTAGCGTCATTCGGTTTCTAAC
>JAUXSJ010000200.1 GCA_030679615.1 Parachlamydiaceae bacterium
TAAATATTGGAGAAGAGTCAAGAAAAGGTACAGGTGAGCTTCGCAACGCATATCAGATTTTAAATGAATATAAAGATCATGCTACAATGCAGTTTGTTGGTAATGTTGAGGCTAAGGATATTTTTAAAGGAAATGTAGATGTATTAATTACCGATGGATTTACTGGAAATGTTCTACTTAAAACCTCAGAAGGTGTAGCTTCTTTCATTTTAAATAAAATTTCACAAACTCTTAAAAACTACCCAAATGAATTGCAATCTGATATTCAATCACGTCTTAATGCGGGATTAAATTTTAAAGAATACAGTGGTGCGATTATTTGTGGTGTTGATCGAATTATTGTGAAATGTCATGGCCAATCCACTTCTGAAGAATTATTTTATGGCATCATGAAGGCCATTAAACTCGTTAAAAATCAATTTATTGCATCAATGAAAAAAGAATTCGAATCTTTTTTGTAGTTTTTACAACTCTATCATCTTCAACAACATTTTTTAAATTTCACCACTGAGAGAGCCGTCTCGACTTTAGGCTTTTGTCCCATGAATTCATTATAACTTTTGGAGTGCGAAGGCCCTGCCTTCGCTTTTTTTTTCAATAGAGAATAGTGATGATGCGGTGTCATTTTCGCCTCAATCAATTCAATCCACAAGAGTGCATGTGTAAATATCCGAACCTTAAAAAAGCGAAGGCAGCACCCATCCTATTAACCGTAAGTTCCTATGTTTTGATTCTGAATGGTTTTTGAATCGCTCTACGAGCTCTATGCCATTTTTATCTTATTCCCACAGTTCCTTCGTCGCTCGTAAACTCGCTCCTCAGTCACAGTGGGCTGTAATGGGAGTCGTCCTACGGACTCTAAAACATGTATGTAAATAGACTTCTTTCAAAATTCCATTTGATTGATAAAATTGCTCTTTTTGGCATCTTTTTTGTAAAATTTTTCAGCCATATATACACATATGACTTCAAAATTTTTCAAAAAACCTACTCAAAAATACCTAATTTTTTCAATAAAAGCAAATTTCGAAAGAAGTCTAATGTATACTTAGTTTAAAAAGGTGTATTTTTAGTATGTTCTGAGTCCGTAGGACGACTCCCATTACAGCCCACTGTGACTGAGGAGCGAGTTTACGAGCGACGAAGGAACTGTGGGAATAAGATAAAAATGGCATAGAACTCGTAGAGCGATTCAAAAAACATTAAGAATCAAAACATAGGAACTTACGGGTAATAGGATGGGTCCTGCCTTCGCATTCCAAAAGGTATGATGAATTCATGGCGATTGAATAAAAAAATGTTACTATGTTATTTGAATTGGATAATCAAGGTAATTTGCTTCTTAAGATTTCTAGAGCTTCATCGATAGACATTTTTGATTGAGAATCAAAATAAACAGGATCACTAAACGTGACTTTAATCGTACTAAATGGTTTAGGAAAACGCAATTTATCCCAGGTACTTAATTCCCAATAAGATGTTGCTTCCCAATTAAAAGCAACCACACTTGCTTGAGCTTCTATAGCCGCATAGGCTACCCCAGCTTTCATTTTATAACATGGTCCTCTAGGTCCATCTGGAGTAATCACTGGAATAGATATTTCATGATTTATATGCTCAACCAATGCCTGTAATGCTTGGTATCTACCTTGATGACCAACGCTTAAAACACTACCTTTCTTAAAAGACTGTACTACACTTTTTAATAACTCCCCATCTCGACTTGCGCTGACTACTGCCGTGTAATAATTGTCCGGGGTCAACTTATACAACAGAAAAGGCGTCATCGTAATACGATTGTGCCATAACATTAATATGCAACGCTTTGTCTTGACCAATTGATTAAACTGCTCTACTCCTTCAGCTTCAATCAAACATGTTCGAATTAGCAAACTCAATATTGATTTTCCGACATATTTTACAAGAAAGATTTTTGTTTTTAAAAGAAAAAATTTCCATATTTTTTTAAACATTGAAATCATTTAAAACAATGCCTCAATTGCTTTTGCTGCTTCTAGATGAGAAGATTTTTCCCCTAAAACATCTCTTATCATTTGACAATCTGCAATGACTTTATCATATGATTGTGGATCACATAGTAATTGATCCATTTCCTTATAAATTTGGGTTATATAAGCTTCTTTACCGATAAATTCATGAAACACTCTTTGATTTGTTAAAATATTCACAATACAGAAATACGACAATCGTAATTTTATAATGTGTTTTGCTATAAAATAATTCAAAAAAGAAGCTTGGTAATGAACAACTGTAGGTGTTTTATGTAAGGCTAGCTCTAAAGTCACTGTTCCAGATTTAGATAAAGCTAATCGACAATTTTTCATGAGTTCATGAGTATACGTGGAGGGTATAATCCAAATATCCTTATTTAAACGTAGAGGACTCGTCTGAACATATTTCTCAATAGTTGGAAGTAGGTCACTGTGTGCGCAAGATAATGCAAAAATAAGATGTGGATATTTAGTCTTAAGCTTAACAGCAATCTCTAATTGAGTCGGAATATGCTTTCTGATTTCTTGCAACCGACTACCTGGAAAAAGAGCAATAAGGGATTCCTGTTCATTTAATTTAATTAATTCAAAAAATTTTCCTTGAGTGGAAAAAGAATTCATATTTTCTTTAAGCGGATTTCCAATATATATTGAAGGAATTAAATGCTTTTCTAATAATTCTGACTCAAAAGGATATATGGATAACACTAAATCAAAATTTTGAGCTAAATCATTTAAACGTTTCTTTCCATGCG
>JAUXSJ010000201.1 GCA_030679615.1 Parachlamydiaceae bacterium
CACCTTCTGCTTTTAAATAAGAATTCTCGTGATTATGCGCTTCTTTTTTAGCTGTAATATCCAAAAGATTTTGCGCTTCAATCCGATTTTTATTATCTAAAAGATCTGCATCAATTGTAATGTCTTTAGCTGCAATAACACCTTTTTCCTCATTAAGTATTTTTTGATAGGTAAGTGTCATTGTTTCAGCATCGAGTAAAGCCGCATTATTGAACATTGCACCTTTTAAAATTAAGTGCTGCAAGGCCTTAATTTGACCAAGTCCATTTGAACAATCAGCTACTTTTTGATCTTTATCATAACCATTTCTTGAGGTTGTAATATCTAAAGAACTACCAAAAACATGTCCCCTATTATCTAATTGTTGCGTATTAATTGTAAGGTAAACTTTAGGCAAAACATCCTTTACAGGCAAAATATTACTATTCTCATCAAGAGATCCTTGAGATATTAACCAACCCGTATTTGTAAGCTGATCATTCTCTTCAATTGATAATGTGCCACCCGCTTGAATGACATTTTTGTTATCTACATTTTTTGCTTTAATTTCGATGCTTTTCGAGGCGTCTAACCATCCCGCACCTTCATTTGTTATTTTTTGAAAAGTGAAATTCATCGTTTCAGCGGCAAGCACTGTTTTATTGTTAAACGTTGATCCTTTTAAGGTTAAATCGTATAAAGCTTTTATTTTACCAAGTTCGTTCAAACAATCCGCTTGCTTTTGATTTTCATTATAACCATTTTTTGAGGTTGTAATATCTAAAGAACCCCCAAAGATATGTCCTTTATTATCTAAATTTTGTGTTACGATTTTAAGATAAATTGCAGGTAAAACATCTTTTATTTCTGAAATAACTTGTTCTTTAACAACCCATTGAGATAATAACCAACCCGTATTTGTACACTGATCATTCTCTTTAATTGATAGTTTGCCACCCGCTTGAATGACATTTTTGTTATCTACATTTTTTGCTTTAATGACGATACTATCTCTTGCTTCTAGCCATCCATCAACATCATTTGTCATTGATTGAAAATTTAGTTTTATTGTTTCAGCATAAAACATTGTTTTATTGTGAAATTTTGCACCACTCAACACTAAATGTTGCAATGCTTTGATTTCACCCAATGCATTTGAAAAATCATCATATTGCGGATTCAGTTCATCGATACCTTTACGTGTATCAATATTGAGAGAACCTCCATAAATATGTCCTCTATTTTCCAATTTGTGCGTATCTATCGTTAAAAAAACTTGAGGTGCAATATATTTATTAGGAAAAGGCTTATCATCTTTAATATTCCATTGTGATAGCAACGTACCCGTATTAATGAGTTCATTATTTTCGTCAATCGTTAAAGCATCACCCGCCTGAATTACATTTCTATTATCAATCAATTTTGCTTTAATCTTTATATCGCCATTTGATTTTAAATATGATTTTTCATGATTATGAAATTCATTTTGAACCGTAAGTGACAAAATATTTTGAACATCAATAATATTTTTATTGTCTAAATATTCGGCTTTAATCGTACTATCAGATGCCGTAAAAATACCCTTTTCATCATTAAGTATTTTTTGATAAGTAATTATTTGAGTTGGCGCATCAAGTAAAGTTGCATTATAAAATAATGCACCCTTTAATGTTAAATCATGCAACGCACTAATTTGACCAATTGTATTTGAAAAATCATGTTCTACTTGATTGTCTATTTGACCATTTTTACATGTATCAATATCAAGAGAGCCAGCAAAAATACGTCCAGTATTGTCAAGTTTTTGCGTATGAATTGTAAGATAAATTTTAGGTGAAACTTTGTCGATTGGTGATATATTATGGCCGTTAACCTCCCCTTGAGAAATCAACTTACCCGAATTAATCACATTGTTATTTTCATCGATTGATAATTTTCCACGTGCTTGAATTACATGTTTGTTGTTTAATAAGGTCGTTTTAATTTCAATGACATCTTTTGATTTTAGATACCCTTTAAGATGATTGTGAAGTGTATTTTTTGCCGTAATCTCCAAAAGATTTTGAGCTTCGATAAAATTACTATTATTAAACTCATTGGCTTTAATAATAATAGTACTCGATTCCAAACTCCCCACTTGTTCAATGATAGGACTGATTAATTCAATTTTTTGACCAGCATTTATAGTGCTTGTGTCTAAAATATCTAATTTTGTTGCAAAATTAAGTGTAACAATAGGCGCATTCAAATCTTCGGCTATTTTAGCTGTTACACCCTGACAATCAATATATTCTTTAGCTATTAGATTTTTATTAATAGTGACTGTCTGGGCATTTGTAAGTTTAATAGTCTTATAATTTTCTGCAAAACCGCTGTGTTCAAAGGTATTGAGCGAAAGATTAAGATCTTGACCATCCAATTTTCCATTATTGGTAAATTTTCCAAAATTTGCACCTTCATAAAGAGTGCAAAGAGGCGCCACAACCTCCGCATTTTGGACATTAACAAAAGAAGAAAGGTGTCCTAAATAAAGAGCAGATCTTGCATTAAGCGTACTATAATTATCAAAGGTGGCACCTTCAATTATCTTTTTATTAATATATATCTTTTCTGCCATCATAGATGATTTTGAAGTTGCATGAAGCACTTCAAAATTAAGATCTGCTTTAGCTGAAATAGTACCTTTAAGATGCTTTAATTCATCTGCTTTTAAATCAATAATCTTTCCATGAATTAAACCATTATTATGAATATTCTGAGCATTAAGAGAAATAGTTGTGGCAATAAGTTCTTTATCACCAATTTGACCATTATTCTCAATTTCTTTGCCATTGAGCAAAATTGTTTCGGCCTTAATAAGGGCCTTATCTGTTAACGTCAATTTTTTCGTTGTTGTTATCTCTAATTCTTTGACCTGTACATTTTGATTTAACTCTAATGATCCACCTTTCAGAACAACCTTACCTTCAGAAGCAAAAAGCGCATCAATTTTGCTATCGCCAAAATCAAAAGTAGCACTTTCCGCAATAGCAAAACGTCCATTTTTATGATCTAATTTTATGGGCGCATTAATAATTGATGTTATTGCAGTATAAAAACCATTATTTGTAAATTCTTGTGTGTATATATTTATATCTACTGCTTGGATGATTGCGTTTGTTTGATTCATTACATTTTTAAAGTTTTTTAAATCCAAACGCTGCAATACAGTAACAAATCCACTATTATCGAATCTATCACCACCATCAACATCAAGAGCAGATACATATAAAAGCGCACTATTATCATATGTTTTACATCCATCCTTAATCGTCAATGTACCTTGTGAGTATATCCCATCAAAAACATCAAGTTGTTTCGTTTCTAAAAGATTTTTTTTAAGGACTTCTATTTTTTCTGCATTTATTCGAGTCGAATTATTGACAAAAGTTTCATGTAAATCAAAATTAATATTATTCGTACCAATGATAGATCCATTTGTATTTTCAACAACATTACCTTCATAAGCAATATCATTTGAATTTATAATTGCGTCTTCATTATTTTCAAGCTTAAGGTCGCTCTCGATCACTAATTTTTATGTGGCAAAAATCTTACCATAAATTTTAATAAAAGTTTTAAAAAGAGGTTCTATTTCTTTTTGAGGCGCAATAGTCAATAAGGCAGTATTTATTGTGCCAGATTTCATATTATGGATTGATTTGGGGTTGGCAAGAAATAATTGATGAGTAGCAAAAATATAACCATTGTTAATAACATCCTCAATTTTAAGAATGTCTAATATTGTAGACGTAAATTTAGCACCTGTTTCGTTTTCAAACTTAACAATATTATTTAACGTAAATTTTTCTATTGCAACAATAGAACCTTTGTTATTAAATGTTGTTTGAAAAATGGGCAATATATTTTTTGGTGTATCTATAGTAAATGATTTAGCTTGAATTTTACCTGCATTTAAATTTCTAAGATTATTTGGATTGTATAAATCAAAACTATTTTCAACAATTATTTCACCATTATTAACGACATCCTCAATTTTTCGAATATCTAATATTGACGCTTGAATAATTGCCTCAACAAAATTTTCAAGTTTAACGATATGATTTAGTACAAAATTTTCTTCTGCGATAACAGAACCTTCGTTGTTAAACGTCGTTTGAAGAATTGGCAATATATCTGCTGCTGTGTCAATTGTAATGGATTTAGCCTGAATTTTACCTGTTTTATGATTACTAAGAATAGCAGCATTGGTTAAATTAAAATGATTTTGAGCAACAATAATGCCATCATTGGTTAAATTTTGAATTTTTTTAATATCCAGAGTTGCAGCTTCAATAGAACCTGTCTCGTGATTCATAAGATTCTTAGCATCATTAATATCAATACCTGAAATTGCTTTAATTAAACTTGTATTACTCAAGTTACTGATATTTGTAAACTCTATTTGCGCAGCACGAATAGGCGCATTATTGATATTTTCACCTGTTTTAAAATT
>JAUXSJ010000205.1 GCA_030679615.1 Parachlamydiaceae bacterium
GTTCAACGTGTTCCTCAAACTGAAGCTCAAGGTCGCGTTCATACCTCAGCGATTACGATAGCAGCCTTTCCAGAGCCTGACGAAAGTACGGCCATTCATTTAGATGAAAAAGATTTAAGGATTGATACCTACCGCTCTTCTGGAGCAGGTGGGCAGCACGTAAACACGACAGATAGTGCTGTGCGTATTACACATATTCCTACAGGAGTCGTTTCTTCATCACAAGAAGAACGAAGTCAGCATAAAAACAAAGATAAGGCGATGCGCTTATTGATAGCAAAATTGACTGAGTTTGAAGAGCAAAAAAGGCATCAGGAAGTTTCTTCTAAAAGATCTCAACAGGTGGGTTCAGGTGATCGCTCCGAACGGATCCGTACTTATAATTTCCCTCAAAATCGATTGACAGATCATCGCATTAACTTAACAAAATATAATCTTGATCAAATCATGAATGGTGAACTTGAAGAGGTTACGACCGCTTTAGTTGCATTCTTCCATCAAGAAAAATTAAAAGCCGAAGACGAGCAATGAAAATTGTTCGGGAATTTTTAAAAGAAGCAACCGAATGTTTCTCAAGTTTGCAGTTTACTCAAGCAAGGCGTCAAAGTGAAGATTTACTCTGCGATTTATTGAGTTGCTCACGACTTCAGTTATATATGCAACTTGACTATCCTTTAACAGAATTAGAACTTGAAAAAGCTAAAAATTGGCTTCAAAGAAGAGCTCAAGGAGAACCTTTAGCTTATATTCATGGTAAAATTGATTTTTATGGATGTACAATAGAGGTTAACCCCTCAGTCCTTATTCCTCGTCAAGAAACAGAAATTTTAGTAGACAAAGTTGTTCAATCCTTAAAAAAACAAGATCTTAAGGGAAAAATTTTTGTCGACTTATGCTGTGGGTCCGGTTGTATTGGGACTGCAGTGAAAAAAAAATTTCCAGAGTTAACCGTCTATTTATCCGATATTTCAGCTAAAGCAATTCAGTTGGCCAAGAGAAATGCAGCATTAAATCAAGTAGAACTTTTTTATCTTGAAGGGGATTTATTAGAACCTTTTATCGATTTAAAGTTTGATTACCTCGTTTGTAATCCTCCGTATATTTCAAAAAAAGAATATGCTAACCTTGAAAATGAAGTGAAAGAATTCGAACCCTCATTAGCTTTAATTGGGGGAGAATCGGGATTAGAATTTTATCAACGCCTTTCCAAAGAATTGCCTCATTATTTAAATTCAAAAAGTCAAATTTGGATGGAGATTGGATATGCTCAAGGTGAAGATATAAAAAAAATTTTTAATTCGCATGGTTGGGTAAAAAAAACAGTAGAAAATGACTGGGCAGGACACGATCGTTTCTTTTTCCTTGAAAATGAATGATTTTTTACGTATTCTGCTTTCTTTTAAGAATGAATTTTAAATCAATAATTAGGGTGTTTTATGCTCGGAGCATTGACAGCTAAATTTCAGAATGTTTTCTCGAAATTGTCAGGCAAAAAAAAGCTGACTGAAGAAAATATAACGGAAGCCGTTAATGACGTGCGATTGGCATTATTAGAAGCGGATGTCAATTATAGTGTAGCAAAAGCATTGATTATTAAGATTAAGGAAAAAGTTCTTGGTGATGAGGTGATGAAATCCGTCACGCCAGGACAAATGTTTATTAAAATTGTACACGATGAATTAATGGCTTTAATGGGGGGGCAAGAAGAGAAATTAAATCTCGAAGGCCAGCCTGGAGTCATTATGTTGTGTGGTTTGCAGGGTGCTGGTAAAACGACGCATTGTGCTAAACTTGCAAAGTATCTGAAAAAGAAAGGGGGAGTTGAAAAACCTCTTTTAGCTGCTTGTGATTTGCAAAGGCCTGCTGCAATAGAACAATTAAAAATTCTTGGAGACCAAATTGGGGTTCCAGTGTTTACAATGGCCGGGGAACAAAATCCGGTGACTGTAGCAAAGGAAGCGTTAAAATTTGCTAAGGCTGAAGGTCATGATGTCTTAATTGTCGATACTGCGGGACGATTGCATATTGATGAAGAGCTCATGAAGCAATTAAAACAGGTGAAAGAGGTTTTAAACCCTCAGGAAATCTTGTTTGTTGCAAATGCCACGACGGGTCAAGACGCAGTAAATATTGCGAACGAGTTCAATAAGCAAATTGAAATCTCGGGCTCAATTTTGACTATGTTAGATGGGAATACTCGTGGTGGAGCGGCCATTTCGATTCGTCAAGTGACAGGAAAGCCATTAAAATTTGAAGGAATTGGAGAAAGAGTTGACGATATTCAACTATTCAATCCTCAATCGATGGCTGATCGTATTCTAGGAATGGGAGACACCATCAATTTGGTGAAAAAGGCGCAAGAGCACTTTGATGAAGATGAAGCTAAAAAATTAGAACAAAAAATTCGAAGTGCAACATTTACTTATGATGATTATCTGAAGCAAATTCAGACAGTTAAAAAAATGGGGTCCATCAAAAGCTTGCTTGGAATGCTACCTGGCATGGGTCAGTTTCCGGCAATGGATTTTGATGAAAAAGAGTTCTCTAAAGTCGAAGCGATCATTCAATCAATGACACCGGCTGAACGACGAGAAGAATGTGATCTCACCCACCCACGACGCGAGCGTATTGCTAAGGGGAGTGGAACGAAAATAGAAGCTATTAATAAGCTTGTAAAGTCTTTTAAACAGGCTAAACAATTTTTTAAAAACATGCCAAATATGAAACAATTAGAAAAGATGTTGGGAGGATCCCTATGGCGTTAAAAATTAGATTGCGACAACAAGGTCGTACAAATCGTCCATTTTACCGTTTGGTTGTGACAGATTCACGATCACCGAGAGATGGAAAATACTTAGAAGCATTGGGTTGGTACAATCCAATAGAAGCAGAAGATGATAAAAAGATTTCCTTTAAATCTGATCGAATTGAACATTGGTTAGGATTAGGGGCTCAATTATCAGAATCTGTAGAAAGTTTGGTGCACAGAACATCTCCTCAAGTGATCTCTGATCTTAGAGCGAAAAAAGCTGCTCATCAAGCTAAAATGGCTACAAAAAGAAAAAGGAAGAGCGCAAAAGCATAGATGTTGATTCATATTTTATCCCTTTTTCCTGGGTATTTTAAAGGACCTTTTGATGAGAGTATGATCAAACAGGCAAGAAATAAAGGGTTATTAGAAATTGAATTAATAGACATTAGAGATTTTGCAGACCTTCCTCATCGACGAGTAGACGATAGGCCTTATGGTGGCGGTCCTGGAATGGTGATGATGCCCAAGCCAGTTATGGATGCAGTACAACATGTGAAATCTGAGGGTGCTCATGTTGTTTATCTTTCCCCTCAAGGAAAGCCACTAAATGCTAAAAAAAGCCGCTGTTTAGCTCAAAAGCCTCATTTGATTTTATTATGTGGTCATTATGAAGGAATTGATCAGCGGGCATTAGACGATGTCGTCGATGAAGAAATTAGTATTGGGGACTACGTATTAACAAATGGTTGCCTTGCAGCCATTGTGTTAGTGGATAGTGTGGTTAGATTTATTCCAGGTGTGCTCGGAGACGAATTATCTTCAGTTGAAGATTCGTTTGAAGAAGAAGGTGGAATACCTTTATTAGATTGCCCTCACTATACCCGGCCAGAAGATTTTAAAGGGAAAAAGGTCCCTGCTGTTCTTTTAAGTGGGAATCATCGAGAGATTGAAAAATGGCGTCGCGAACAGAAGTTGAAAATAACAGCAGAAAAGCGGCCTGATTTATTAAAAAAGAATTAAATTGTTAGGAGAATTTATTATGAGCCGATGTGCGATTATTGAAAAATTACAACAAGAGCAAATAAAGTCTTCAATGACTGATTTTCGTGTTGGAGATACTATTAAGATCCATACGCGTATTATTGAAGGTGATAAAGAACGTATTCAGGTTTTTACTGGTACAGTTATAGCAAGAAAAGGTGCAGGATTATCTGAAACTTTTTCAGTGCATCGTGTAGCCTATGGCGAAGGGATGGAGCGTGTATTCATGTTGCATAGCCCACGAATTGCTAAAATTGAAGTGACTAAGGAAGGGGATGTAAGACGTAGTAAACTTTATTACTTACGTGGAACATCAGGTAAAGCTTCTAAAGTTAAAGCACGTTTAGGCGGTCGTAAAGCTGCTATTGATAAAAAAGCAAAAGGTGTTTCTCAAGAAACTGCTGAAGTCAACGAATAGATTTCTTGAATGTCCCTTGGGTCCTTTGGGTCCCTTGGGTCTCTAATGTCTCTCTTATTCTTATTCAAAATAACGACCAAATCAAACGACACCGGTAAAAATGTCACTGAAAATAGACCCTTCTGAAAGATCGCGTTTAAAAAAAATGACTCAATATGAATTAGAGGGTTATTCGCAAGGATATCAATTTATCGCTGGCGTAGATGAGGCAGGAAGGGGACCTTTAGCGGGTCCTGTAGTTGCAGCTGCTTGCATTTTACCCAAGGGACTACTTATTCCGAAAATTGATGATAGTAAAAAGTTAACGCCTGAAATTCGCGCTGAATTATATACTTTTTTAACAAATCATTCACAAATTCACTTTGGAATTGGGATTGTCTCATCTTTAGAAATTGATCAAATAAATATTTATCAAGCAACGCATCAAGCAATGCGATTGGCTATTCAAAATCTTTTCCAACAGCCAGATTATTTATTAGTTGATGGTAAAGGATTTTCTCATTCAAGTGTCTCTTGCTTAAATATTGTCAAAGGCGATCAATTTTCGCAATCTATCGCTGCAGCATCTATTATCGCGAAAGAAACAAGAGATGGGTTGATGATTGATTTTAATGGTCAGTGGCCGCAATATGGATTCGATCAACACAAAGGTTATGGTACCCCTAAACATAAAGAAGCGTTATCAAGGCATGGTCCTTGTCCGATCCATCGCATGTCATTCGAACCTTGTGCCTTAGCTAGTCTTTTTTCAAAAAATTGAAGAAAATAAAACACAAAGACACTAAGACACGAAGGAATCTAAAAAATGATATTTCATAATTATAAAATAATGTCTTACCGTTTCTTTGTGTCTTAGAGTCTTCGTGTCTTTGTGTTTTAAATATCTCTAATGTGTTTTAAGTATCCCTAATTTGTAGATGGAAAAATGTTGAAAAAAATGAGAAGAGTAGACTATTTTTTATCTTTGAAATTCTTAGTCTCTTGTTTGTTTCTTTTAAACTTAAATTTTTTAATTTACAAATCATGGTTTTCCATCTAAATCCAAATTTCTTTTCTTGACATTTATTTTAAAAATGTTAATGTATTAGTCACAATTTCAAGAAGGAATTTTTATTGAAGAGAGACTTCTTGGAAATCAAGTTATAAAAGCGAAAGACATGCCAAAAGAAGACACAATTAAAATTGATGGAACAGTAGAGGAATTGCTACCGAATATGCATTTCCGTGTATCCCTTCAAAATGGATTAAAAGTGATTGCACATCTATGCGGAAAGATGCGAATGAAAAATATTCGCGTTCTGGTTGGAGATGTTGTCACGGTTGAAATGTCACCTTATGACTTAAGCAAAGCAAGGATTATTTTCAGACAGCGCTAACGATTTCTATGAATTTTTGTTGATTTATATATATCAACATTTTAAACTCATCATTCTTTGATGAAAGAAATGGATAGCGCAATTGCAAAGTTAGCTTGCCCGGATAGCACAGTGGTAGAGCATTTGCATGGTAAGCAAAAGGTCGTAGGTTCGATTCCTATTCCGGGCAGACTTAATAACCTGTTATAAAAACAACACAATGTATCTAGAATACTGAGCTTAATGGAGGAAAGTAAAAATGGCTAAAGAAACATTTCAGCGGAATAAGCCACACGTTAACATCGGAACTATCGGTCACGTTGACCATGGTAAAACGACTTTAACCGCCGCAATTACAAAAAGACTCGCTAAAAAAGGCGGAGCAAAATTTAGAGACTACGCGTCAATCGATAATACACCTGAAGAAAAGCAACGTGGAATTACGATCAACTCAACACACGTAGAATACGAAACAGAAACACGTCACTACGCACACGTTGATTGCCCTGGACACGCCGACTATGTAAAAAATATGATCACGGGTGCTGCTCAAATGGACGGAGCAATTCTCGTTGTTGCAGCGACAGATGGTGCAATGCCGCAAACGAAAGAGCATATTTTGTTAGCAAAGCAAATGCAAGTGCCTGCAATTGTTGTATTTCTTAACAAAGTGGATATGCTAGGTGAAAGTGATGCAGAGTTACTTGATCTTGTTGAGATGGAAATGCATGAATTGTTAGAAGCAAAAGGTTACAAAGATGTGCCTATTGTTCGTGGATCTGCATTACGTGCTCTTGAAGATGATCCTAAGTATGTTGAAGCGATTGATCTATTGATGAAAACAGTTGATGAATCTATTCCAACTCCAGTTAGAGAAATTGATAAGCCATTCCTAATGCCAGTTGAAGACGTGTTCTCGATTTCAGGTCGTGGAACTGTTGCGACAGGTAGAATTGAGCGCGGTATTGTAAAAATTAACGATAAGCTTCAATTAATTGGACTTGGTGAGACGAGAGAAACTGTTTGTACTGGCGTTGAAATGTTCAACAAGAGCTTGGAAGAAGGTCGTGCTGGTGAAAACGTTGGATTGCTTCTTAGAGGACTCCAAAAAGAAGATGTTGAGCGTGGTCAGTGCTTAGTGAAGCCAGGTTCAGTAACTCCACATACAGAGTTTAAAGCTCCAATTTACGTTTTAACACAAGCAGAAGGTGGACGTCATAAGCCATTCTTTACTGGATATCGTCCTCAATTGTATTTCCGTACAACTGACGTAACAGGAACAATTGAACTTCCTGAAGGTATTGAAATGGTTATGCCAGGTGACAACGTTGAAATTACAGTAAAATTGATTTCTCCGATTGCAATGGAAGAAGGTTTGAAGTTTGCTATTCGTGAAGGTGGTCGTACTATTGGTGCGGGTGCTGTTTCTCAAATTATCAAATAGTAATCAAATTAAATTTTTAAATGCACCGATAGGTTTAAAGACCTATCTGTGCATTGCTTTGTAATGTTAATTTTGAAAGGCTATTGTCCTTAAATTCTAAATATGATTTGAACTTCGTTTAGGATGAATAAAAGGACAAATTTGGTTGTTAAGGGTGTGTAGCTCAGCTGGTAGAGCAACGGTCTCCAAAGCCGTCGGTCGGGGGTTCGAATCCCTCCGCACTCGATGCATAAAAATTTTTATGAGAAGAGAGCGAATAGTGACTAAAAAGTCGAAGTAGAGGTTTAACGTGCGTGCAGAAGTGAAATCCATGGATATAAAAAAATCTCAAAATAATATAGAGCAAGCGATTTCAATGAAGAAGGCACAAATGTTTGTGACCGACATTAAAAGTGAAATTCGCAATGTGACTTGGACTCAGCGTGACGAATTAATTCTTTATACTAAAATTGTTGTTTTAACAACACTTCTCTTTGGATTGACAATTTACGGGTTAGATTTAAGTATTCAGACAGTGTTAAGCGGATTAAGCTTCATTTTGCATACGATTATTGGTTAGTTCTTCAATTCGATGAATAAGGGAAATCATGCATAAGTGGTATGTGTTACAGGTGCTTTCCACACACGAAAAGAAAGCGAAAAAAGCATTGGAAGAACATCTTGAAATTAAAGGGATGTCTGATCAGATTGTTGAAATTCTGCTTCCAACTGAAAATGTTTCAGAGGTCAAAAAAGGTCAGCAACACATTGTTGAAAAACGTTTATGGCCGGGTTATCTTCTAGTTAAAATGAATTTAAATGATGAATCCTGGCAATATGTTAAAAATACAAATGGAGTAATTGATTTCCTAGGGGGAGACAAGCCAACTCCTTTGACAGATCATGAAGTCAATGAAATTTTGCGCGATTTAGAAGATAAAAAGCAAAAAGTGACTCAGAAACATAAGTTCGAAGTTGGAGATCATGTCAAAATTGTTGACGGAGTCTTTGTGAACTTTA
>JAUXSJ010000209.1 GCA_030679615.1 Parachlamydiaceae bacterium
TTTAAAACAAATAATTCTCCAGAATTTACTCAAAAATTAACTCAAGCTGAAGTTTTTGAAGCAAGAGAAGCGGTTCTTGATGTTTTTATGGCAAAAAACATTCAACAGTATATTGCTCAAATTGTTTTAGCAACAAGACAACCTGGATCCTATGGTCCAAATTTTGAAAAATGGATTCAATTTGGCGCAAGTCCTCGAGCTACAATTAGCCTAGCAAGAGGTGCAAAGGCGTTAGCTTTCTTGCAAGGTGATGATTTTGTAGGTCCAGATCATGTTCAAACATTAGCAAAAGATGTATTACGTCATCGTGTTATTCTTTCATATCGAGCGATTGCTGAAGGGATAACTCCAGATGACTGTATTGATGAACTCGTAGCAAGAGTACCGGTTCCGTAAAATGAATACATTGAAAGAAAACAAAAGAACAGGCAACCAGTGTATTTCAGTAACGCTTGAAGAGCTAATGCAGCTGGCTTCTTATGCTAAAGCCTTTTCCTTGTCTGCATTAAGAATAAAAAAGCAGTTATCTGGAAATCACCTGTCTCCTTTACTTGGAAGAGGAATGGAATTTGTTGGGAGCCGACGCTATCAAATTCAAGATGATATTCGTCACATTGACTGGAAAACCACTGCTCGTTCAGGTAAAACCCATACAAAGCTTTTTTCTGAAGAAAAAGAACGAGAAGTAATTTTATGTGGTGATTTAAGTGCGTCGATGTTTTTTGCTACTCAAGGAGTTTTTAAATCAGTACAAGCTGCTTTGATGATGAGTCATTTAGCTTGGAGTGCTGTTAAAGCTGGTCATCGATTGGGTGGAGTGATTTATAATGATTTACATCACAATGAATATCGTCCAACACGTGGACAAAGAGGAATTCTACCTTTTTTACAAGGATTAGTTGACAGTACGATGAGTCGTCCAAATCCATCTGAGGCTTCACCTACAAAAATGTGTCAAGCACTAGAAGAGCTTGAACGTGTGGCTAGTCCAGGAAGCCTGATTGTCGTAGTGAGTGATTTTCGTCATTTAACTGCAGATCTCCATGATCGATTGATCCAATTAGGAAGGCAATCTGATTTATTTTTATGTATGATTTTTGATCCTTTAGAAAAATCTTGGCCAAAACAAGGAACTTATTCTGTTGGAATTGGGGATAAATTTTTACAAATAAATGTCTCTACAAAGAAAAAGATGGAGAGTTATCATCGTCAATTCTTAGAACGAAGAGATAAGGTGAAATCCTTAACAAATTTTGGTCGAATACATTTTATGGAATGTTGTACGGATCAGGATTGTTTAGAAGTTTTAAAAGAGTATTTTAACTAGAGAAAATCGATGTTGAGTCAAACTGCTGCAGATCTTCCACTTCGAGATATACATCTACCAGATGCCATTCATTGGTGGCCTTTAGCTTTGGGATGGTGGATTCTTTTTTTTCTCCTTTTAGTCGCGGTTGTTTTAGGTTGTGTTGTTATACGAAAATTATTAAAGCCAAATTTACGAAAAGAAGCGTTAAAGGCTTTAAATGAAATCGAAACATGTTTTGAA
The DNA here is from genome assembly GCA_030679615.1 of Parachlamydiaceae bacterium. GTDB lineage: Bacteria > Chlamydiota > Chlamydiia > Chlamydiales > Parachlamydiaceae > JAUXSJ01. Next base: position 1,550 of record JAUXSJ010000209.1, read on the forward strand.
CAAACTCAGGATGCTTCTAAATGTATTGGGGATATTTCTTCTTTCTTGAGAAGAGTAACTGTAAGCCAAAGTACTTCACCGCATTTGGCAGGTATAACCGGAAAAGTGTGGTTAGAATATTTAGATAAGGGCTTAGATCAACCTGAATTCAGTAACGGGATAGGTCAGGTTTTATTAACAGGCCCTTATTGTCAAAATCCCGATGCAGAAACGATATCTAAACTTATACTTCTTTGTCGTAAATGGGTAAAAACTTTATGATCACATTTGCTTGGCCTTATCTATTTTTTCTCTTACCTCTTCCATGGATTATTTACAAATGCTTACCGGCTATTCGATCTAATCAATTATCTATACGCGTTCCTGCACTGCATGATTTTGAATGTTTTGTTCAAGAAACGGTATCTTCTCAATTCAATATAAAATTCTTAACAGCTTTTTTGATTTGGGTTTTGTTATTAATAGCTGTCGCGAGACCCCAATGGATTGGGGATCCTATAGAAATCCCCCAAAGTGGTCGTGATTTAATGTTAGCTGTGGATTTATCAGGAAGCATGGAAATGCCTGATTTTGAAATAAATGGTAAGCAAACGGATCGTTTATCTGCTTTAAAAATGATTGCGAGTGATTTTATTGATAGAAGAAAGGGAGATCGATTAGGACTCATTTTATTCGGCAGCAATGCCTATTTACAAGCTCCTTTAACTTTTGATATTTCGACCATTAAGAAGTTTTTAAATGAAGCATCGATTGGTTTAGCTGGAAATGAAACAGCGATTGGAGACGCAATAGGATTAGCTATAAAACAATTAAAGAACGATTCAAAAAAAGACCGCGTACTGATTTTATTAACGGATGGAAATAATAATACCGGTAATTTAACCCCTAAAAAAGCAGCAGAAATTGCTTCTCATGAAGGTTTAAAGATCTATACAATTGCGATCGGAGCCAATCAAATGAGGATACAAACACCTTTTGGACAACAAGTAATGAATCCTTCAGCCGGTTTAGATGAAACAACTTTAAAAATGATTTCAGATGTTACTGGGGGGCGCTATTTTAGAGCTTATAATACGAAAGAACTTATTCAGGTCTATCAGCATATTGATCTTTTAGAAAAAATTGAACGTCAAAGTAAATTATATCGTCCAACTGTTGAAATGTACATGTGGCCTTTAGGTATCGCATTGATATTGTTAAGCTTATTATTTGGAGTAGATTGTTTTAGGAGGGCGGTAAGATGAGCGATTTTCATTTTCTGCGTCCACAATTATTATGGGCCATTATACCATTAATTGGATTGTCATTTTTTTGGGTGTATTCACAAAAGAGTTCTCAGGTTTGGAAAAATATTTGTTCTTCAGATCTACTTCCACATTTATTAATAGGCAAAGAAAGAAGTAAAATTCTTCCTTTATCGATGATATTGATTGCCCTTATTTTGTTTGTATTTGGAATAGCGGGGCCTACTTGGGAATTGATTCCACAACCGCTAATCCAATCACAATCGGGTTTAGTCATTGCTTTAGATTTGTCATCCTCAATGGATGGAGAAGATATAAAACCTTCGCGTCTAGATAGGGCTATTTATAAGATCAAAGATTTTTTAAAACTTCATCGTGAAGGTCAAACAGCCCTTATTGTTTTTACCTCTGAACCCTTTGTGGTGACTCCTTTAACTGAAGATGTAGCAACGATTCAAGCTTTACTACCCACCCTTGAGACAAGTTTGATGCCGGTATCAGGTCATAATCTTTCTAAAGTGATTAATAAGGCTTCGGAGTTGTTTTCTGAATCTGGAATTTCCGATCAATCACTTTTAGTTGTGACATCGGAACTGACAAAAAATGATATGGAGAAAAGTTTAAATCTAGCTAAGGAAAAGGGAATAAAAATTTCCATTTTAGGAGTAGGTTCTGAAGAAGGTACGCCAATTCCAAAGAAGAATGGTGGATTTCTAACAGATAAGAATGGGGGGTTGCGCATTTCTAAGCTTGAACAAAAAAATCTCTATCATTTAGCATCGACTACAGGCGGAACTTTTGTTAAAATGACCCTAGACGATCAAGATATTCAACAACTCGAGCAATCATTTTTTTCTTCTTCTCATGTTAAAGAACAAAGTGATCTTTTTGCAAATCAATGGCATGATCAAGGATATTGGTTTGTCCTTTTTGCCCTACCTTTTTCATTGCTTTTGTTTAGAAAAGGGGTCTTGGTAGTTTTATTATGTTTTTGCATTCCTTCTTCAATACAAGCATTTTCTTGGAATGACTTATGGAAGACACCTGATCAACAAGGGAGTGAATATTTTCAAAATGAAGATTTTGAAAAAGCCCAAGAACATTTTCAACATTTAGATTGGAAAGGAGCGTCTTATTATAAATCAGGAGATTATGAAAAGGCATCTGAAGTCTTTAAAGAAAATTCAAGTTTAGAAGGATTATTTAATTTAGGTACTTCTAAAGCGAAATTAGGTGACTATCAAGGTGCTTTAGAGGCTTATAATAAGGTCTTGGAACAAGATCCTAATTATGAGGATGCCCAGTATAATAAAAAAATCATTGAAGATTTTTTAAAGGAAAATCAACAACAAGATAAAGATTCTTCTCAGGAAAATCAAGATTCAGACTCCAAGCAAGATAAAAATGAGAAAAACAAAGATCAGAAAAGCAAAGATCCGAAAAATAAAGATCAAAACGAAAAGCAGGATTCAAACAATTCTTCAGAAGATTCTCAGGAACAAGAAAATAATTCTGAATCCGATTCCTCAAATGATTCGCAAGAAAATGATTCACATCACCAACAAAAAGAATCAGATGATGAAGAGAATCAGAAAAATGATTCAGATCAAATGAAAGAGAAAGAAAAGACGCAAGAAGATTTGGAAGAACAATATCGAGATCAAATCGAAGAAGAGATAAATAAAAACGAGCATCAAGAAGAATCTAAAGTAGAAAAAGTTGAAGAAAGCCAAGATCAAAAAAATGAAAATCAACGCCAAATTGATGAACGTTGGTTACAAAAAGTGAAGGATGATCCGGGTGGATTATTGAGAAGAAAATTCCTTCAAGAATACCAACAGCGACGGTCATGAAGAGGTAGATATGAATATGAAATCCATTCTTTTTTTCATTTTATTGGGAATAACGAATCATTTATTCGCTGAAATTCATGTGGAGTTAAATCGACAAACAATAGGTATTCACGAAACGTTTTCAGCCACATATACTTCTTCGCAGAAAATAAAAAATCAACCTGATTTTTCTCCTTTGAATACTGACTTTGATGTGCTTTCAACAAATCAAAGCCATCAAATTCAATTCATCAATGGTCATATGAAGGAAGAAATCCAGTGGAAACTCACATTAAGAGCAAAAAAAGAAGGAAACTTAGTTCTTCCGCAAATTCAATTTGGAGATGAATTTTCACCTTCACAAACAATTCAAGTTACAGATTCTGCACCTATTCAACAAGACGATTCCATATTTTTAGAAACTGAATTATCTCCCAAAGATGCCGTTTACGAACAATCTCCATTTTTGCTGACGATTCGACTTTATCGATCTGTCAATTTGTCTAGAGCTTCTTTATCAGAAGTGCAAACAAGCGATCCTGACGCGATGATTGAACGTCAAGGAAATGATCAAGAATATGAATCTTATCATTCTAACGGTAAACAATACATTGTTTTAGAAAGAAAGTATCTTATCACACCCCAACATGCTGGAGAGCTTTACGTTTCTCCTGTGGTATTTGAAGGGGAAGTCTTAGTCGGAGGATTCGGTTTTTTTAATTTTCAATCGGAATTTAAAAGAGTCTTATCTCAACAACAAAAAATTTTAGTGAAACCCATTCCAGCTTCCTTCAATAAAGAAAATTGGTTTCCTGCATATAATGTGAAATTAATGGAAGAATGGTCGATTGACCCAGAACATGTAACTGTGGGTGAACCTATTACACGAACAATTACCATTATCGCAGAAGGCTCCAACGCTTCGCAAATTCCTGACATTTCTTTTCAGGTTCCTCAAGGATTAAAATCGTATAGTGATAAACCTCAATTAACGAATGAAATAAAAGGAACTCAAACAAATGGTACGAAGCAAATTAAAACTGCATATATTGGAGTGAAGCCAGAAGAATTAACACTACCGGCAGTTAATCTTACTTGGTGGGATTTGAAAACAGATCAGCCTCGAGTGGCGCAACTACCTTCTCGAATCCTTAGGATGGAGTCAGAGCCTTTAGCTATGAATGAATTCCCCGTTGTTGATAGTCAAGTTCCTTTAGTCAAAGATTACATTGAAAAACCTGTTGTCATTCCTTTTTGGGTTTGGATAGGGATTGGATTAAATGTTTTTTGGATTGTCCCATTGTTTGTGTATTTATTTAAAAATTTGTCTTTTAAAAGAAAAACAATCTCACCCATGCAGCAAGTTAGACATTTATTAAAAGAAGCTTGTGATAAAAATGAAGCTAAGCAAGCGGAAATCGCGCTATTATCATGGGGGTCGTTAGTCTTTTCAGAGATTAAACCAATGAATTTAAAAAATTTAAAGTCACGCTTATCAGAATCTATGCAAGAAGAAGTTGATGAATTATATAAAGCGCTTTATCAACATGCAGCACCTTGGAAAGGTGAAAGTTTATGGCAGGCATTTGTAAATTTTCAGGTTCCTAAAAAATCTGCTAAAAAAGAAAAAACAACAAAGCTATTAAAAGAGTTGTGGCCGCAATGAATTTTTTTAACCACTGAGAACACAGAGATCATTGAGAAAAGATGAGAAAATTGAGAAATTGGAAAATGAAACTCATAAAGAAGGTACTCAGGCCGTCCCGGCCTGATAGCCAAAATAGATTCAGGCCGGGACGGCCTGAGTACCTTCAGGATATGCATGAGTCTCACTTTTCAACTCAAATAGGCCATATTCGCCTAGTACATTATGTCCCTTTAATAATAATCATAATCCCTAAAAAAAAAGCAGCATCATGTTCGAAGATCCCAATACAGAATTAAGTCCCATACATTTTTTTACATTACAAGCAGACTGTCATTCACTTTTAAAAGCTAAAGATAATCCTGACATGACAAAGCACTTATTACCACTGACTAAAGATTTAACTCGAGAGGAATCTTTTGCAAATGTAGCCATGGGTTGGCATCCTGAAGGTTTAGCTTTTCAAATACAAGTGTCAGAAAAACATACTCAATCTTTTTATCCAAATCTAGAAAAAGGAGATAGCATTGAACTATGGATTGATACGCGGGATGTTAAAACTTCAGGATTTAACACTCGATTTTGTCATCATTTCTTTTTTCTACCAGTGCTCATTGATGGAATAGATAAGGGCGAAATCACCCATTTTAGAACTGAAGATAGCCATCCTTTATGTGATGAAAAACTACTTCTATCAAAGGTAACGATGAAAAAAAATGGATATCACATTCAAATTTTTATTCCCTCTCAATGTTTATATGGGTATGATCCGAATCAATTTGATCGATTAGGCTTTACTTATCGCATTAATCGAGCTGAGGGTGAACCACAGCACTTTGCAGTGATTTCTCCAGATTTCCAAATCGAACAGCAACCTTCATTATGGGGTTCGCTAAAAATGGTAAAATAGGTGCTATGAGAACACCTTTATATGATCATCATTTAGCTTTAGGGGCAAAAATGGTCCCTTTTTCTGGTTGGGACATGCCTCTCCATTACCAAGGTATTCTTCATGAACACCAAATTGTTCGTGAACATGTGGGTCTTTTTGATGTCTCACACATGGGAAGGATTAGTGTAAAAGGGCCTGATGCAGAACGTTTATTGAATTTTCTTTCAACAAATCAAATCGCTGGAAAAAAAGCAGGCTCTGCCACTTACACTGTTTTATGTTATGAAAATGGCGGTTGCGTCGACGATACAATCATTTATAAAATTGACGAGAATCATTTTTTTTTGATTGCTAATGCAAGTAATCGTGAAAAAGATTTCGCGCATTTATCTAATTATGCCTCTCAAAATGCTTATGATGTACAAATTGAAGAATCATTTTCTCAGACTGGAATCATAGCCTTGCAGGGTCCTAAAGCTCAGGACTTATTAACTTCTTTTATTCCAGAAATTGCTGACTTAAAACCAATGCAATTTATGCTCATTTCAAACGATGAAAAAGGTCCATTTTTTGTTGCTCGATGTGGATATACTGGTTCTGGGGGGTATGAATTGTATGGAAATAATACTGACATCATTGATTGGTGGGAAAAATTATTAGAAAGAGGGAAAGAGTTTCAAATTGAACCCATAGGATTAGGTGCACGTGATTCTTTACGTTTAGAAGTAGGTTTTGCTCTATATGGACATGAACTGAGTGATTCTATTTTTGCTAACGATAGTATAGCCGCCTGGACAATAAAATGGGAAAAGCCAAATTTTTTGGGAAAAGAAGCTTTACTCAAACATGACTCATCTAAGAAATTTGCCTATGGAATTTGCTTATTGGAAGGAGGTATTCCTCGTCAAGATTATCTCATTTTTAAAGATCAAATTGAAATTGGAGTCGTCACCTCCGGAGGGTTTTCTCCGGGTTTAAATAAAGGTATAGCATTAATATTAAGTCAAGTGCCTTTGCAATTGAAAGACATCATTGCTGTACAAATACGTCAAACTTTTTACCCTGCTGAAGTGGTAGAATTGCCTTTTGTGAGGAAAACAGGATGAAATTTACAGATTCGCATGAATGGATTGAATGGGAAACAGATCAAATTGCCAAAGTTGGAATAACCACCTTTGCCCAAAAAGAATTAGGAGATATTGTTTTTGTTGAATTGCCAAACATTAATCAAAATGTTAATGCTAAGCAAGAAGTAGCTGTACTGGAGTCTACAAAAGCAGCTGCTGATATTTATTCCCCGGTCAGTGGTGAAATTGTTGAGGTCAATATTCTTCTTCAAAAAACCCCTGAATTGATTAATCAATCTCCGGAAAAACAAGGATGGCTTTATAAAATCCGCCTTTCTAATCCTTCTGAATTAGATTTACTTATGGATCATCAAGCGTATGCAGCCATGTTAAACGGAGCTTGATGCATGGATTTTATTTCTAATCAATCTCCTCAAATTCAAGAGATGCTTGAAAAAATAGGTTTAAAAACTATTGATGAGCTATTTCAAAATATCCCATCTACTTTAATTGTTCCTAAACCACAAAAAGACGATGGAATATCTGAATTTGAGGGATTGCGTTTTATGGAGGGGTTAGCAGCGCAAAATACCTTTCCGAAATTTGAAAATTATTTAGGTGCTGGGGCTTATGAACATCATATTCCAGCTATCGTAGGATTTATTTGTAGCAAATCTGAATTTTTAACTTCATATACACCTTATCAACCAGAAGCTTCTCAAGGAATGCTTCAGGCAATTTTCGAATTTCAATCTGCTATTTGTGCATTAACGGGAATGGATGTTGCCAATGCCTCTGTTTATGATGGTGCTTCAGCTTGTGCAGAAGCTGTATTGATGGCTTTAAGATTGAAAAAAGGACGTAATAAAATATTAATCGCTTCTGGACTTAATCCTCAATACAGAAAAGTCATTGATTTTTATTTACAAGGGCATGATTACTTAATTGAAACTATTCCATTAAATTCACAGTTTCAAATCAATCAAAGTGAATTAAAAGATAAAATAGATGAATCAACCGCAGCGATTTTAATACAATCCCCAAATTTTTTTGGAAATTTAGAAAATGTAAAGGAAATCACTACTTTAGGAAAAAATTTGGGTGCGTTGACAATTCTTTGCTCCAATCCATTATCATATGGGATTTATGCTTCAGCAAATGAATTAGATGTAGATATCGCAGTGGGAGATTGCCAACCCTTTGGACTGGCTTTAAATTTTGGTGGTCCTTATGCAGGGTATATGGCCTGTAAGCAAGAATTTATTCGTCAATTACCCGGTAGGATTGTTGGCGAAACAATTGATACTAAAGGAAAAAGAGGTTTTGTATTAACCTTACAGGCTAGAGAACAGCATATACGACGCGAAAAAGCAACTTCAAATATTTGTACCAATCAAGCATTAGCTGCCTTTGCTAGTTTAATTGCCATGTTGTGGTATGGAAAAAAAGGGATTCCTGCCCTTGCTTTAACAAATTATCAAAGAGCAAGTTATTTAAGGCAACAGTTGTCAGAAATTAATGGAATTAAGATCAATCTACAAACACCTATTTTTAATGAATTTTTAGTTGAATTTCCCGGTAATAAAGAGGGTATTTTCCATTATTTTAGAAATCAAGGAATCGAACTAGGGTTGTTTGTTCAAGATTATTTTTCAGACTTACCTTTAGGTCATTCTTTTTTAGTTTGCGTTACAGAAACAAAGTCACAGGAACAGCTGGATAGGTATGTTCAAGTAGCTAAAAACTGGTGTCAACATGTTCAAAACGATATTTGAAAAAAGTCAATCCTTACAACATGCTTATAGTCTTCCTAAAAGCACGGACTTATTTCAAGCTTTTTTACCTCCTAAAGAATATTTACGTAAACAGTCTTTAGATTTACCTGAAGTTTCTGAAATCGATTTAACACGACATTTTTCTAATTTAGCTAAAAGAAACGCGGGCATTGATACTCATTTTTATCCTTTGGGTAGTTGTACCATGAAATTAAATCCTAGGATTAATGAATGGTGTGCAAATTTGCCTGGATTTACTCGAACTCATCCTTTGGCTCCAGATGATACTGTTCAGGGAAATTTAAAAATTATTAATGATTTTATCGAATTACTTTGTCAATTATGCGGAATGGAAGGGGGGTCTCTTGTCCCTAATGCAGGAGCACAGGGGGAGTTAACTGGAATTCAAATGATTGCTGCTTATCATCAACATCGTGGGGATAGTGAACGAAATGAAATCTTAATTCCGGATAATGCACATGGAACAAATGCAGCAACAGCGGCGATGGCAGGATTTAAAATCATTCCCATAAAAAGTAATGCTCAAGGGGATTTAGATATTGATGAACTTAAAAAGCTTGTTTCTTCAAAAACAGCTGGTTTAATGTTAACAAATCCCAATACTTTAGGATTATTTAGCGAAGTCATTTTAGAGATCGCTGAGATCGTTCACGAAGCTGGAGGACTTTTATACTATGATGGTGCTAATTTAAATTCTATTTTAAATATTGTACGTCCTGGTGAAATGGGTTTTGACGTTATGCATATTAATTTGCATAAAACTTTTTCGACTCCACATGGAGGAGGGGGGCCTGGTGCAGGACCTGTTTTGTGTAAAAAAAATTTAATTTCATTTTTACCAATTCCTAAAATATACAAAGATGGAAAAGTTTATCGAACTCAGTGGAATGATTCTAAAAGTGTAGGTCAGGTGGCATCCTATTGGGGAAATTTTGGAATCATTGTCCGAGCTTTTTTATATGCAAAATTGCATGGATTTTATGGAATGCGACGAATAGCAGAAGTTGCGGTGTTAAATGCAAATTATTTAAAAACGCAATTAGCTCCATATTTTACCGTTCCTTTTCCTCAGATATGCATGCACGAATTTGTTGTCCAGGCTAACAAAGATCTGGATAAAGGCGTAAGGGCTTTAGATATTGCTAAGCGTTTGTTGGATTATGGAGTTTATGCTCCAACGATTTATTTTCCGATTATTATTCAAGAATGCATGTTAATTGAGCCTACTGAAAGCGAATCAAAACAAACTTTAGATGATTTTGTGGGTATAATAAAGCATATCTTTAAGGAAATTAAAGATGACCCGGAAAAAATCAAACAAGCACCTTATTTTCAAGTTGTTTCCCGATTAGATGAAGTAAGAGCCATTAAGCAGCCTATTTTGAAGCATATCTCAAAGTAGGGCAAACATAATTTCAGGTTAGGGCGTGTACGCAAATTGGGAATCATTTAGAATACAGGCATTCTGAATTTGCGTACACGCCCTAGGCTAGAAAGCCTTAAATTACAACAGCTCAGGGTATCGTCCATGTCGTCAAAATAAAAAAAACAAGATAAGCATGATCGCAAGCGGCAGGAATATGCAAGAAAAGAATATTCATTCCCTATTATCATGCCCATCCTGCCGCTTGCGATCATGCT
>JAUXSJ010000212.1 GCA_030679615.1 Parachlamydiaceae bacterium
GTTCAAAAATAGGTTAGGAATAAAGAAATTATAAATAGAAGAAAAAAAATTAATAAAAATCTAATACATGATATTAAAAAACAAAATCTTCTTAAGGAACATCAAAAAAAAATTGAAAAACCTACTTCCAATGAAAATAGTCTTTCAATTTTGCATTTTCTAATCGAGTATTTAAAGAATTTTCAGGTCAAAACCCTTGATGATAACGGTCGAAAGACAATTGGTGCAATTTTTTCACTTGCTTCGCCTGAAAATTTAATTCAATTTGAATCGTCTCTTTTTGATCTTTTTCAAATTTTTTTAAACGAACTTGAATTCAATGACAACATTACAATCAATGAAAAAACATCCCATTATATCTATTTTGATCGTATTTTCACTGATAAAAAAATAAGCATCTTAGTAAAAAGTTCACCCATGAAGTGGAGAATGTTATTTTTGATTTATTTAAAAAATGCAGAAAAATCTTCCTATAAAGAAAGAGGCCCACAATTATGGGTAATCTTTGAAAACACCTTAAAAATTTCTAACTCTAAATATAAAAAGCAATTAATTAGTCTATACGAATGCCTTGCAAATTTATTAAATAACTCTTCTCCGCCTCCAAAAGAAATTGTCAATTGGATTCAAAAGTCTGGTCAGGATATTTTTGTACATTTACATCACCATCATGAATTTGAAATATCTAAAGCATTATTAAAGTATATTATGGAAGCTAATCTTTCCGTTTCTTATTTTGAGGATTATGTATGGAAAGCTTGTGTAAATGATCAGTCATTAATAGATCAATGTATGATTGAACTTTTTCTTTTCTCCAATCCTAAAAAATTACAATCTTCCATTTCTTTTAAAGAATATCCTGTTTTACTACCTATTTTTAATCATCTTTTAAATTTTCATCCCCTTCATTCTGTTACAATGAACTGGATGAATTGGTTTATTGAAAAACAAGAATTTTTTGATTCTAATCATTTATTCGACCTATCCTTAAAATACACAGAAATTTTGTTAAAGAAACCCTTATATTTAAATGCGTTTAAATTTATTTCTCAGTTAGTTTTTCAAGAAATAAATCAAAGAACGCAAATTGATTTATATTTATGGAGTACTTTAGAAAAACTTATTCCAACATCATCAAAGCAAGAATTAACTGAGATATTATCATTTAAAAATTTATTAAATAAAAAAAGAGAAGTGCCGATATCGACATCAAAATTGATTCTTGAAAAATATTGCAAAGATAAATCTTGTTCTGAACAAGATTTGAATTTAATAATGCACCTTCTTCAATCGGTACAAACGCCAGAGCTAAGTCTTTGGATGACTTTATGGAGTCAATTAGATCGAGCGGAATTCACTGAAAACATACATAAAATCATTTCTGAAAGTTGGGAAATCCAGAAAACCTTTGCTAAAACCCCTAATCATCACCCACAATTTATTGAATATTGGGATTATTTAAGTCGTTGCCTGAAAAAAATTGAACATCCTGATTTAGTGAACTTATTAGATGATGTGAATTTTTTTTGGGACTCAAAAATTCATTCAAAAGGATATTCAACTTTAAAACAAATTTTATTGATGATTGTCTCTAATACAATCAAGCAAATGGATTTAAATCAATTTGATCCGAAACAACTCAAAACAATTTATGAAAAACAATCTATTCTTTCTACCCAATTATTCAAAAATTCGAAAAATAAAATCCATGAAAGTAAAAAATGGGACAAGCTGATTGAAATAGTTATTTTGGACCATTTAACAAACTCCTCTAACCCATTAGTAATTCAGGAATGTTGCTTAAGACTTCAATCTAAATTTCAAGAATTTTCACAGACGAATCTTCCCGATTCTCAATGTTTAAATTGGATTGAATCAGAACTTCAAAGTATTGGGTTGTTTTTTCAAAATCAATTAACTGTTGATGAAAATCTCTTCAAAGTAATTCTTAGCTTATGCATTAACATCGCAGTTCATCCTTACGTACCCGTACAGACGTTATTAAATTGTATCAATCATTTAAATTCTGTTTTTACATTACAAAAATGCTTTTTTTTATCTGTCGTCGACCGAGGAAATTCCAATGAAATACAGAAATTTAAATATTTGTTTTTTAAGATGATATCAAAGGATTTGGAGTCACAAAATTATGCGCGTTATCAAAACTATATTGATTGGATAAATACATTTAAAAACTATTGTAGTTTTTCAACACTGGAACAAGAATTAATTGCTCAAATTGCTTATCGATTATTTAACTTAAATGATGAAAATACTTCTTCAGAAGTTCAAAATTTAATCGAAAAAACTAATTCCTTTTATTACTATGCTCCTCATTTCATTTCTAATCTTTCGCTATTAGAAAAAGCAGTTAATACTATTCTTGAAGATCTTATTGTCTTAAAAACCATTCCGAAAAAGGATATAGAAAAAGATTTCACCTATATTATTGAACGAATGCTTGATTTTGCATTTTTAATTCCTTATTTATCAAAAAACACCCCTACATTTTTAAATAATTACGACCAAATAATCTTTAAGCATCTCTACGAACAATTTAATGAAGATTTTGAAATAATAGAAATTTGCTTTTACAATTATGTTCAAAAATGGTTACAGCGTTCACAACATCACCCTGAATTAATAAAAAATGCAATACAAGTTATTGAAACACATGCCTTTTTTTTCCCACCAGTTTTTAAATTTGAATTAGATAATTTCTTAACTGAAGATCCAAAAATTAAACATTGGAAAAATTATCAACTATTATTAGATACAGCTGTTAAACAAGATCTTTTTAAAGATTGCCCTGGAAAACTCATTGTTTTACAACTTTTAGATGATCAACAAGATTGGTCAAAATTTAAACATATAAAACTTGAACAAATTGAAATCATTATCACTAAATTTTGTTCTTATGGTGCAGTACAACCTTATGCCATCTGTAGGGCAGCAGATTTATTAAAAGTCTTTTTGATTCTCTCAATAAAGTTTAAAGCAAAATGGAATAAATCATTAAATTCAAATTTTCAAAATGTTCTAACTGCATTAGATCGCTATAATCCTAACAGAGGAAAATTTGGACGTGTTAATCGATTTTTTTTAATTGTAAATACCGTTTTTGATTACCTAGAGGAAACAAATTACATTGAATTCTCTTCTCATTTTGCTAAGCTATTTTATCCTCATTCCTTGAAGTTAATTAATGAACTTTATAATGATTCTAAAAATGTAAAAACACTCATAAAAGCTTTGATGATTCATTTGAGAATTATAAGTAAAGAAATGTTACAAAAGCAAATTCCGAATATTATTAATAAAATAGAAAAAATTTTTCCAATGATTAAAAAAAGCATTTTTCTAGGTAATCTCGAATTTGAAAATTCAAATCAAATTGTTGATACACGACTAATAAATCTTATACAATTATTTGTGAAAATTATTCTTGATCCTGTTCAGGATGTAGATAAAAAAAATTATCAATTTATCATTAATGATGCATGGAATCATAATAAAAAAACTTTACTGACAAAATGGTACTATTCTCTTTTTACATTAGAGAGTGCTCATGTTCTTTTAGAATCAAAATCGTTTGGTGAAATACAAGCAAATACCGTATTCCTTTCTTGGATTATAATCCTCTCTAAAAACAAGGGTTGTTTACTTTGGTTTAATTATGAAGAAGCTTATGGAACCTTATTAAAAAACTGCATTCTTCAGAACATTGAACAAGAAAAAACATTAAGTAAAAAACTAGCTTTAAAATCGCTTTATCTTTTTTTTCACACTCATCCTAATAGAAGATTGACTGATTTCCACCTTTTAAATGAAATAATGGATGTGGATGAAGAATCATTCTTAAATGAAGATCCTCGTCAAATCGTCGCTTGTTTGCAAATTTTATTATTTGTCTTCTTTCAGTGGGAAAATTTTCAATCACATTCAACTTATTTTTATGATTTCCCCATTTACCAACAAGAATTTTTTGAGAAATTTCTTTTAAAAATAAAAAATATTTTTAGTCACGATTCAATTACTTCATCAAAAACAATTAAAGTTTTTTTAAAGAAAATGACATTCTATTGTTTCGAATCTCAAAGGTTAAAACTTGAAAGGAAGGCAGGATTAGAATTCATCACATGGGTCTATTCTTACCTTAATTTAACGGAAGAAGAATTATCCGAAGTACCATTTCCACTACTTCACTTAACTTACACTTTATATTCTTCACCTAATGCTGAATGTTTAAATACCGAATTTTCTTTTCCTCCAGATTCATATTCAGAATTTGCTTGTTATGTTGCCTCTACACAATTTTATTTTAATTCATCGCATTTTATAAGAATCATTATAAACCAATCCTTGCCCAACATTTAACACA
>JAUXSJ010000219.1 GCA_030679615.1 Parachlamydiaceae bacterium
GGCATCTTTTTTGTAAAATTTTTCAGCCATATGTACACATATGATTTCAAAATTTTTCAAAAAACCTACTCAAAAAACCTAATTTTTTCAATCAAAGCAAATTTCGAAAGAAGTCTATTGAAAACAATTTAACGCAGAGGCAGGGAGACGGTGAGACGCGAGAGAAGAACATTTAAACAATATTATTAATAAACGTTCTTCTCTGCGTCTCCCTGTCTCCCCGTCTCTGCGTTAAATTGTTTCCAATGGATGGGATATCCGAACCATAAAAAAGCGAAGGCTGGGCCTTCGCAGTCCAGAGGTATGATGAACTCATGGCTATTGAATAAAAAAGCCTAAAGTCGAGTCTGTGGTAAAAAAATTACAACAAACTCTACTAACGACATCGCATTATTTTAATTCTTTAAGAGGTCCACTTCCTGGCTTTTGATGCAAGGGGAAGATCTCATCATCAACAAAGACGATTTTATCGTTTTCTACTGTAACATGACAGCGTCTTCCTTCAGTAGGATTCGATAAAATCCGTTCTGCTAGAGGATCCTCTAAGAATTGTTCAATTTTTCTTCTCAATGGACGCGCTCCCATCTCAGGTTGGAATCCTTGCTCTACAAGAAAACTTTTTGCTGCTTCATCTAATTCGATAAACACTTCTCTTTTGCCTAATCGTTTTTGTAACTTAGCGATTTCAATATTAATGACCTGAAGAAGGTTTTCACGATTCAGAGGATGGAAAACTACAATGTCATTTAAACGATTTAAGAATTCAGGTTTAAAGACTTTCCCTTTCTTTAATTCACTGTCTATTTTTTCTTTAATGCGATCAAAATCTAAAAAGTTTTCTTTTGCACCAAAGCCAATTTCAGTGTTTTGCTTGATTAAATCAGCGCCTAAATTAGAGGTCATGATGATGACAGTGTTTTTGAAGTCCACCTTTCTTCCAAAGGAATCTGTTAAACGACCCTCTTCGAGAATTTGTAGTAATAAATCCATTACATCAGGATGTGCCTTTTCTACCTCATCAAATAAAACGACTGAATAGGGCCGTTGTCTTACTTGCTCTGTTAGCTGCCCACCTTCTTCATGTCCCACATATCCTGGAGGTGATCCTGTCATTCGGCTGACTGCAAATTTTTCCATGTATTCAGACATATCTACCTGAATCAATGCTTCTTCACCTCCAAATAAATTGATGGCCAGCAATCTAGCTAAAAGAGTTTTTCCTACACCTGTTGGACCTAAAAATAAGAAGGCTCCTATTGGTCGATTAGGATCTTTGATATCAGCCCGACTGCGTCGTATAGCTCTACAGACGGTTTTAATGGCTTCTTCTTGGCCAATAATATTTTCTTTTAGAATCTCTTCCATTTTAAGGACTTTTTGAAGTTCACCCTCAGTTAAGCGATTCATTGGAATGCCTGTTTGTCGTGCGACAACACCTGCTACATCTTCATCTTCTACAATGACTTCATGTTCTTCTTTATTTATTTCCCATTCATCGCAAATTTTTTGAAGCTGTTCTCTTAACGTTTTTTCTTTATCTCGTAATTTCGCAGCTTTTTCATATTCTTGCTTACTAATGGATTCTTCCTTAGCAATACGTGTACTTTCGATTTCTAATTCGTAATTACTGATGTCTTGCGGTTGATTCATCATGGAGATCCGCATTTTAGCGCCAGCTTCATCTAAAAGATCGATCGCTTTATCTGGAAGATAACGGCCAGTTAAGTATCGATCAGACAAGATGGCAGCTGAATGAATGGCTTGCGGAGTGAAAATGACCTTATGATGCTTTTCATATTCAGGCTTTAAACCATAAAGAATTTCAATTGTTTCTTCGACGCTTGGTGGAGCGACGACAATTTTTTGAAATCGACGTTCTAATGCGGCATCTTTTTCGATATGTTTTCGGTATTCATCTATAGTAGTTGCTCCAATACATTGTAATTCTCCTCGTGAAAGAGCCGGTTTCAAAATATTAGAAGCATCAATTGCACCTTCAGCTGCTCCAGCTCCGACAATAGTATGAAGTTCATCAATGAAGAGAAGCACATTACCATTTTTCTTGATTTCATCCATGACGGCTTTAATACGTTCTTCAAATTGACCCCGATATTTAGTTCCAGCAATCATTAATGCTAAATCAAGGGTGATCAATTTCTTTTTTCTTAAGGCATCAGGGACATTGCCTTGGACAATTGCTTGAGCAAGACCTTCGACAATTGCTGTTTTACCAACACCCGCTTCACCTACTAAAACAGGGTTATTTTTTCTGCGTCTGCATAAAATTAAAATTAAACGCTCGATTTCTTCTTTTCTTCCGATAACCGGATCCATTTTTCCTTCACGACACATTTCAGTAAGGTCATGACCATAAGCCTTTAATGCAGGCATTTTATCATTTGCACCTGGAGGAGGTGTTTTTTCGTAAGGGGACTTTCCTTGACTACCAGATTGACTGGTTGGACCTAAATTAGAACCAGAGATCGGAGGAAGTTGTAAGTTGAAGGTTTCTAATTCTTTTAAAACCTCTTTTCGGACTTCTTTTAAATTGACGTTAAGGTTTTCTAAGACCTGGGCAGCAACTCCGTCTGTTTGTCTCAATAAACCTAATAGAAGATGTTCTGTGCCAACGTAGTTATGATTGAGATTTGCGGCTTCTTCATTGGCATGTTCAAAAACCTTTTTTACCGTTCCAGTTAAAGCAGGGTCACCATAGACCTGAATTTCTGGACCATAGCCTACAAGTTTTTGAACTTCATTGCGGACAGTTTCAAAGTCAATATTAAGGTTACGTAAAACATTGACGGCAACGCCTTGGCCAAGTTTTAAAAGACCTAATAAGACATGTTCTGTTCCTAAATAGTTGTGATTCAACCGCTGGGCTTCTTTTTTTGCCAACTTGATCACTTGTTTTGCGCGATTAGTAAATTTATCAAACATGTTGAGACCCACTTTCTTAGAAACATTAAAGTCTTATTCAGCTCTTCTGACTGTATATTTATAAATGTAGAGGGGAGACCCATTTTTTGCAAAAAAAATGTACCGAAGGACAAAAAAGATGCTTAATTGATGACTTTGCCGTTTCTTTGGATAATCTTTATTCATTCTTAGTTTTTACATGAGAAAATAAGGTTAAATAAAAGTTTCTATTTAAGAATTTAACCAAAAGAAGTCATATGCATATAAGAAGAGATGTAGAAAGTGTGGGTGTTTTTAATAAGCATCAGATTGATTCTTCAAAAAATGCTGTTGTGCCAAAAAATCCCACGACAACGAAAACAGATGCTTTTGTACAAAATTTAATCAAAACGATAGCAGGTTTTGCACTTGGAGCCGGTGCTGTTTTTGTGGCTGGTGTATTTACGGGTGGTGTGGGAATTGGTGTTATTATTGCAGGGGGAGTAGCTGGGGCTTTGATCGCAGTTATTACAGATGTTGCGTTGAGAGCTCTTGGTAAGGTTAAAGGAAAAGTTGTTGTCAATCCACCAAAAATGATGAATGATATCCGTACATATTGGCAACAAAAAGATAAGAATGATTTAATTAAAGAATTTCAAAATGATTTTTTAAGAGATACCTATCACTTAAAAAAAGAGATCATATCGGAGCCTTTAAAAGATAACGCTTCCAAAGAAGAAAAAGCAGAAAGTAGTTTAAGAAAAATTGGAGAGGATCTTCCAAAGATTAAAGAAGCATTTGGAACTCCAGCATTAATAAATATTGCGTGTATTGCGCAGCAAGCATTTAATGTTGATGCACTTGTACTTTTAAATAATGAAGCGCAACAAGTTGAGGAAGTAATTAAGCTAAAAAACCCAAATGTAGTGGTTATAATACAACATATAAAAAATGAATACTTTTTGAATGAAACTAAAGACGGAAAAGTTGAAATCTATATATTTTCACGGTTTAACCATTTATATTTTGATCAAAAGAAAAACACCAAAGATTATACAGATTTCCGAACTGCGATTACAAAAATATCAGTAGATAAGAACGAATTGAACAATGATTATTCTTTTGTCGGAATTGATGATCTAGAGGCTATTGCCCCTAGTTTAAAAGTAACTATTATGTATTCTGATAATTGCAAAACTTTAGAAGAGGCCGACAAACAAGTTTTAACTTTGAATAAAATTTATTAATTTAATGTTATCTATCAAAATCTTCACTATTGGATAAGCCCTCTTTTAACTGTCGTGCTGTTCGATAAGGAAAACAGGCTTCCTGTTTTCCGCTCCATTCTAAATCATCTAAAGAACTAATTCTTACCCAAGGTTTGTTTTCTAATGGAGTAACATGAATAAATTTGTACTTACCTATCGACATTCCAACATGTAAAATATCATCTTTTGTATTACCGAAAAAAACCAAATCTCCAGGTTCTAATTCTTCCAGTATTATTTCTTTAAAGCGTTCATCTAGAGCTTGCTGTTTAGCAAATCTAGGTAAGTGAATTTCGAGTTCTCGATATAACAATTGAATAAAGCCTGAGCAATCAAAACCATAACTACAGCGTCCTCCTTTTCTATAAGGTATATTTAAAAATTTTTTGCTTAAATCGACTAATTTTTCTTTGTGATTTAAGCTTTGAGAATTTGAAATTTCACCTTTTAAAATATAGCATCTACAACTATCAGGTAAAGTAACATAATCCCATAATGGATCAGACTCATCAATCACTTTTATCTTGCAGCCAAAAGGCAATGAATTAAGAGGGGAAAAATCTAAAGAGTTTTTTTCATAAATATAAGTTTTTAAGGCAGAGATTCTTTTATCTGATGTATATGGGTCGTTAGATATGATAATGACATCATTCGGTACCCAGCCTACACAACCATCTGAAGTTTTAATAAATAACCATTGATTTTCATCCTGACGAACAAAAGTTCTTTCTAGATCAACATGTTCAGAAAAAAATATTTGAGAGACAATTTCTGCGCATTTTGTAGGCTCTTTTCTTAAAAAGAAATTTGATTCATTAACAATATAATATAAATTTTCGGCCGAAGAATTAACATTCATATAAAAATTTATTTAATAAGTAGTTAACTTTTCCATTTTGCAATGTCTTTTGCAAAATAGGTAATAATAAAATCAGCGCCAGCACGACGAATTCCTGTTACAATTTCCAAAACAGCCTTTTTTTCATCAACCCAACCTTTTTCTGCTGCAGCTTTAATCATACTAAATTCTCCGCTCGTGTGATAAGCGCCTAAAGGAACTTCAGGATAGGCTTGTTTAACACGATAAATAACATCTAAATAACTATGAGCGGGTTTAACCATGAGCATGTCGGCGCCTTCTTCTACATCAAGCTGGACTTCTCTTAATGCTTCTAAAGCATTAGCTGGATCCATTTGATGCGTACTTCTATCTCCGTGTTGAGGGGCTCCTTCTGCAGCAAATCGAAAAGGACCATACAGTGAAGATTGGTATTTTACAGAGTAACTTAAAATGGGAATATGTTGAAATCCTTCATCATCCAATCCTTTTCTGAGGGCTTTTACCATCCCATCCATCATCCCACTTGGTGCGATGACATTGGTTCCAGCTTTTGCATGACTCACAGCTTGTTTGACAAGAATTTCTAAAGTTTGATCGTTGTCAACATCCAATTGACCATTGTGTTTTTTTAAAACACCACAATGCCCATGATCTGTATATTCACATAAACAGCAATCGGAAATAATTAATAAATCGTTTGAAATTTTTCGTATTTCGCCTATGGCCTCTTGGATAATGCCTTGATCATGCAAAGACTCCGAACCAAGAGAATCTTTATTCGACGGGACACCAAATAATATTACAGAAGAAAGACCTAGATCTAAGAGTTCTGTAATTTCTTGTTTTAATCCATTCAAAGGAATTTGATAATGACCAGGCATTGAATGAATAGGGTTTTTTACGCCATTTTTTCCTTTAATAAAAAGAGGATGAACTAAGTCTTTGATATTAAGTTCGGTTTCACGAATAAGATCTCTAAGGACGGGGTGTTGTCTAAGTCTTCTTAATCTAAGCATGTGGTTTTCTTGTGTATGTAAGGTAGAAGGAATTCAAACTATAAAAAAACCAAAGTATTTATTCAATCAATAGAACAAAAGTAGTTTGCGTTTTATTTTTGACGCGCAAGCATAAAATATCGATCTCCTAGGTTTTCAATTTCGCCTCAGATAAAACAAAGGTGGTAATCAGGCCGTCCCGGCCTGATAGCCAAAATAGATTCAGGCCGAGGCTGCTCAAATAGGCTGCATATGCCTAGAAATAATCGTAATTTTGTAAAAATTAATGATTTAGATCGAATGATTTGACTTTAGGTTTTTTTATTCAATAGCCATGAATTCATCCTACCTTTTGGAGTGCGAAGGCCCTGCCTTCGCTTTTTTTCAAGAGAGAATAATGATGAGGCGGTGTCATTGCAACTCAATCAATTCAATCTATAAAAGTGCATATGTACATATCCGAACCATAAAAAAGCGAAGGCAGGGCCTTCGCACTCCAAAAAATTTTCTGAGGGCTTTACGATATAGATAAAATAACATAAACCTAAAATCGAGTCAGCAATCTTACTGGTATAAAAAATCACACAATGGCGTTTATCTTAAATCGAATGCAACTTTAGCTTTAAAAATATTTGTTTGTTGGTTAAATCTAAGGCAAGTCAAATATTTAAAGTGAGCGACGAAAGGCTAAAAAATGCAAAAAGAACATACTCCTGAAGAATTCGTCTCTAGTTTAAATTATCTTGAAGAAATACAAAAAGATCATTTAAATCACCAACTAACTTTGGATCCTACTTGGAATTCTTTTTTTCGTGATCTTGAAGCTTTTTCTTCTGAATCTTTGACACCCTCAAAAAATTTAACGTTTTCAGGATCAGAGAAAATTGAAAAATTAATACATGCTTATCGACGCTATGGTCATCAATCGGCTTTAATTAATCCCTTAGATGCCAATATTCCTCCTGATTTCGCTTTAACATTTTGCAAAGAGTCAGGTGTTAATGTGGTCGATTCTGGCGAAAAATTTCCTTCCACAGGTCTTTTCAATAAATCAGAAGGGACATTTAACGATTTTGTCGAAGCATTAAAAATTATTTATTGTAGAACGATTGGATTCGAGTTTGATCATATTGATGATGTAAAGCTTAAGTCTTGGATTCAACAACAAATAGAGTCTGGTTTTTTTCTAAAGTCATTGGAAAAAAAAGATAAATTGAAAATATTGCATGATTTAACCAAAGCAGAATTTCTTGAATCTTTTTTACACACTAAACATGTGGGTAAAAAGCGGTTTTCTTTAGAAGGAGCCGAATCATTAATTCCAATGTTAACTTCTTTTGTTTCAGAGGCAGCTCTTAAAGGAGTTGAGGAAATATTAATTGGAATGGCTCATCGTGGTCGATTAAATGTGTTGGCTAATGTTTTAAATAAATCCATTCAAGGAATTTTCAAAGATTTTAATGAAGAATATGATCCTTTGCCAGAAGAAAAAATGGGGGATATTCGTTACCATAAAGGACATTTAAATGAATCAATAGTGACTGAGCAAGGGAAAAAAATCCGACTATTTATGTCTCCTAATCCCAGTCATCTTGAATCTGTTGATCCTGTTATTGAAGGTCAAACAAAAGCAAAACAAGTGTTAAAAGGGAATGTATCTTCTCAAGATCAATTTATACCCATTTTACTGCATGGTGATGCCGCTATTGCTGGGCAAGGAGTGGTATATGAAACACTGCAAATGGGAAAGCTGCATGGTTATCAAACTGGTGGGACACTTCATTTGGTGATTAATAATCAGATTGGATTTACCACTTTGCCTAAACAAGCACGATCCACACGCTATTGCACCGATATTGCAAAGTCATTTGGTTGTCCTATTTTTCATGTGAATGCTGAAGATCCAGAAGCATGTATGAAGGTAATGTTATTCGCATTTGAAATTCGACAACGATTCCATTGTGACGTGTTTATCGATTTAAATTGTTACAGAAAGTATGGCCATAATGAAGGGGATGAGCCTGTTTTTACTCAGCCCTCAGACTATAAAACGATTCGTCAAAAGCAATCTATTCGTCAACTTTATCGAAATAATTTAATAGAAAATAAAATTATTTCAGAAAATGAAGCCGAATCAATTGAGGAGACCATAAAATCAGATTATCAAAATGTTTTTGTGTCCATGCAAGATGAAGGAAAGACTGAGCAAAAATTATCGAAAGATATTTCTTTGACTAAAACATTGGACACAGGTGTCAAAGGATCTCGTTTAAAAGAAATTGCAGAAAAATTTAGCACTATTCCTTCTGAATTTCATCTTCATCCAAAAGTTCAACAACTAGTTTCAGATCG
Source organism: Parachlamydiaceae bacterium (assembly GCA_030679615.1). GTDB lineage: Bacteria > Chlamydiota > Chlamydiia > Chlamydiales > Parachlamydiaceae > JAUXSJ01. The sequence goes on from JAUXSJ010000219.1 coordinate 8,355, forward strand.
AAAAAAGGCTGTTCTCGAAGATAAAGAAATAGATTGGGGACTTTCTGAGTTTCTAGCTTATGGAACCCTAGTGAGTGAAGGAATTCCTGTGAGAATATCAGGTCAGGATTGTGGTCGAGGAACTTTTAGCCATCGACATGCTCTTTGGGTGGATCAAGAGAATGGAAAAGAATATTTTCCTCTTTCGCATTTAGATGAAAAGCAAGGTCGATTTGAAGTTTTTAATTCTCATTTATCTGAAATGGGTGTTTTAGGTTTTGAATATGGGTATAGCACAGTGCTTATCAATGGATTAACCATATGGGAAGCTCAGTTTGGGGATTTTGTCAATTCAGCTCAAGTCATCATCGACCAATACATTGCAAGTGGAGAACAGAAATGGGATCAAGCATCATCGTTGGTTCTTTTTTTACCACATGGATTTGAAGGTCAGGGT
>JAUXSJ010000222.1 GCA_030679615.1 Parachlamydiaceae bacterium
TGCGTCTCTCCGTCTCCCCGTCTCTGCGTTAAAATGATGGCAGGGGTTACCTCTAATCTGTAATTATAGACTAGAGTGAATGACTACTATTAAACAGCTGCAAATTGTGCATTTGTTACACTAGCAGCAGTAGAAGTCATCGATTCAACATATAGATTCCAAAGTTCTGGCTCAATTCGTCCATGACGAATAGATGAAATTAACTCACGCTTTACAGTTCTTAAATCTTTCTTAGGTGTTAATTTACGAATCATCTCTTTATCGTCAGCAATGCGGGCCATATGTAACATTCTTTCAAGATCAGTTTTAGAAAATGTGAATAAGTCGCGGCGTTTACGTGATCCCCTTGCAGCGCGTGGCTTTGGTGTCACTTTTTGTGGATTATTTGCATTAACAATATGCTTATTAATTAATTCACATAATTGTTTTGGATCTTCAGTTTTCATTTTACGCATTGTAAAATGATGAATGTATCCTTGTGTACCAAACGGTAGGTAAGGACAAATATCATTTTCTCTCTTGCCGTTAATTTTCTTGACAGCAGAGTGAATGACTTGCTCTAGTTGTTTGTTATCCATAATATTTTTCCTCTATCTTTGTTTTTATTTTTTTTAGCTTATCAATAAGCTTTTTTTTCTATGTCTTTTTTTGCTGTATATTCCGTTTAAAAGTTATAATCTGAACTCAAAAAAAACCAATTTTTACTCGGAATTCAAAAGTTTATATGCAAATATTAACTTTCGATCCATCCAAATAACTTGGAAAGGATTTATTTTTCAATTCTTTTATGACTTTGTTTGAAAACAAACTCATAAGTTTTAATCAGGCAAGATTAAACATGAGTAAAATCATAAAGCACTGAAGATTATTTATTATTGATAATATAAAATATTATATATTTTTTTGCAACATAAAATTAATCAAAACTTTACATTTTCCACTAATAATCTTAACTTTTTAATAATAATAGTTAATTAAACATTAAACAAAATAAAAATAAGTAAGCTATGCAATAAAAATAGAAAAAAATCAATGTACAAAAATCAATTTCGAAATAGAATAACAGAGAACTTCTATATACAAACCAAAATTGAGACAATTGCATGCCTTTACCAATTTTTAAATCTGAAGCCAACAAAAACACACCCCATCCAATTTTAAAAAAAACCGTTGATACTCTAGCAAATATAAAATTTATTATTGGCGTTGCGGCAGGGAAAGGTGGCGTTGGAAAATCTACAGTGACAGTGAACTTAGGTTTAGCCTTAAAAGCTGAAGGTTTTAAGGTAGGGATCATGGATACAGATATTTATGGCCCCTCTATTCGAAAAATGTTACCTGAAGATCAATCACCTCAACAAAAAGGCGATTTGATTATTCCTGCCCTATCTCAAGGCATCAAAATGATTTCGATGGCCTACTTTAGAAAAGAAGGTGAAGCATCTGCTGTAAGAGCTCCGATTGCCAATAGCCTCATTTCACATTTTATAAAAAATGTTTTGTGGGGAGATCTCGATTTTTTACTTTTAGATTTTCCGCCAGGAACAGGAGACATTCAGATTACTCTAAGCCAACAGGCTCGACTAATAGGTGCCGTTATGGTAACAACACCTCAAGAAGTGGCTTTATGCGATGTCAAAAAAGCGATGTCTCTCTTTAATCAAGTGAAAATTCCAATCATTGGAATTGTAGAAAACATGAGTTATTACCTACCAGATGAAAAAAGCGATCCTGTTTATCTTTTTGGAAAAGAGGGAGGAGAAAAATTGGCGGTTCAATCGAATGTTCCCTTTCTTGGACAAATCCCTTTAGACCCTTATATTTGTCAATGTGGAGATTTGGGCCTTTCTATTTTTAATGAAAATTCTCAATTAAAAACGACATCTGCTTGTGCATTTCAAAATTTAGCAAAAGAATTAGTGACTCACGTAACTCAATTAGAATCAGAACAAAAAAGAGGAATAGGCTCATTTGAGCTCATTTGGAAAGAAATGGCTGAGGTAAAACATGAATAATCCCTTTTTTATTTGCAAAATTTGGCAAAATGATGATTTTCATTTTTCAATTGAATGGGATGATGGAATGGTTCAAAAATTTCGTTTATCTGAATTACAACGAATCTGTTCTTGTGCTAATTGCAAGGATGAAATAACAGGAAAAAGCATTTTAAATGCCAATAGCATCCATCATGATGTGAGGGCTACAGTTGTAAGAAGTGTTGGAAGATATGGAATACAAATTCAATTTACATCCGGTTGTTCTTTCGGAATTTATAGTTTAGAAGAATTAAGACAAATGAAATGAGAAAAAAATGATGAATCAAATTAAATATTTACTGGGCTTTTTTTCACTAATCTTTTTGTGTGGGTGCTCTAATCAACAACACCAAGAAACTTATCGACAATGGGTTGAAAAAAACGGAAAAATAAAAGTTTTAAGCACCACTGCAATGATTAACGATTTGGTTAAGCAAATCGGTGGTGACTATGTAGATTCAATGACATTGATCAAAGGTGATTTAGATCCACATTCTTATCAATTGGTTAAAGGTGATGATGAAAAACTCTCTTACGCTGATGTTATTTTTTATAACGGATTAGGCTTAGAGCATGGTCCAAGCTTACATCATTATTTGACTCAAAATTCTAAAGCCATTTCATTAGGTGATCGCATTAATAAGGAAAATCCAGGATTAATTCTTTACGTTAATGGCCAATTAGATCCTCACATATGGATGGATGTTTCCATTTGGTTAAAAAACATTCCTACGATCGTAAAAACATTAAGCGATTTAGATCCAGAGCGCTCTTCCTATTATGCAATGAATGGAAATGAACTTGAAGAAGCCATGATTCATACACATCAACAAATTCATGAAATTATGCATCAAATTCCTTCAGAAAAACGTTTTTTGGTAACTAGTCACGATGCCTTTAATTATTTTGCACGCGCTTATCTTGCAGATGAAAATGAACTTGAAAATGATCAATGGACAAAACGCTTTGCTGCACCTGAGGGCTTAGCACCAGAAAGTCAACTAAGCGCAGTAGATATTCGTTATATCATCGATCATCTGCATCAATATCAAATTCATTTAATATTTCCTGAATCAAATGTCAGTAAAGATTCGATTAAAAAAATTATACAAGCAGGAAATGAAAAAGGCCTAAATATTCAAATCGCTTGCTGTCCTTTATATGGAGATGCCATGGGACCTCCAGGATCAGATGGAGATACCTATCTTAAAATGATTCTTCATAATGCCAACACTTTAGCGACGCATTTAAATCATGTGGGTCAACAACATGCATCATGAAATAGAAGAAAAAAAAGATTCCTTAGACCCTGATGTAACAGCTTTATATGTCAATCAATTGACAGTGAATTATGATAAAAATCCTGCTCTTTGGGACATCACACTCAGTATTCCCAAAGGTGTTTTAGTAGGAGTAATCGGACCCAATGGAGCTGGTAAAAGCACATTAATAAAAGCCGCTCTTGGCCTTGTTCAAGCAATTTCAGGAAAAGTAGAATTTTTTGGATTACCATTAAAAAAAGTTCGTCAAAAAGTTGCATATGTTCCACAACGAGAAACTGTCGATTGGGATTTTCCTGTTACTGTTAAAGAGCTTGTTTTAATGGGGCGTTATGGACGTTTAGGATTATTTAGACGACCACGTGAAGCAGATAGATCTGCTGCTGCTTATTACCTGCATCAAGTAGGAATGAGTGCTTATGCGGATCGTCAAATTAGTGAATTATCAGGGGGACAACAACAACGTGTATTTCTAGCACGTGCATTGTTGCAAGAAGCAGATTTATATTTTATGGACGAACCTTTTACGGGTGTGGATTTAGCAACTGAAACAGTCATTATTCATTTGCTTCAAGAATTGATTAAGAAAGGAAAAACAGTCTTTGTGGTCCATCACGACCTAAGCACTGTAGAACGGTATTTCGATTGGACAATTCTTCTAAATATGCGTTTGATTGCAAGTGGACCGACTGATCAAACATTTACGCCTGAAAATTTAAATACTGCTTATGGTAAGAGCTATGCTCTTTTTGATGAAGCCTTGAAACTTTCTCAACAAAAGCAAACCGGAATTAAGAATTAATAAAAGTGAATGAATTGAGTGGCGCATAAAATTACAGGATGAGAAGGATAACGAGACCAACCCACAATGAATATTATTAAAAAATGTTTTAAAAATTAAAATTTCTTTAAAGATTGACGACATTATCCTCTCCATCTTTTTGCTTATCCTGTACATCCTGTAATTTTATGCGCCATTGTAATTTTATGCGTCACTTAGGATGATTGAATGTTATTAAGTATTTTTGCTTACTTTACAGATCCCATTTTGCGAGCTCCTACCATAGGCTGCATGCTCATGTGCTTAGCTGCTAGCCTTATTGGTGTCGTCATATTTTTAAGAAAAGAATCTCTTATTGGTGAAGCTCTTTCTCATGCTGCTTATCCAGGAGTCATTCTTGGTGTTATTTTAGCAGGTTCTTTTTGGGTCCATGAGGATCAAGAACTCCTATTATCCATCCTCATTTTAATTTGTGCTTTTTTTACAGGAATGTTGGGGTTATGGATGATCCAGTGGATGAATCGTTCATTAAAAGTGGCTAACGATGCGGCGCTTTGCTTTGTTTTATCTACCTTTTTTGGAGTTGGGCTCACGCTTGCAAGCGATGTGCAATTCAATTTCACCACTCTTTATAAGCAAGTTCTTAGTTATTTATACGGTCAGGCTGCAACCATGACCGATATTCATATTATTATTTATGGAACACTTGCTTTAATAGTTATTGTCATGATTATGGCATTTTATAAAGAATTGCAAATCATGACCTTTGATCGTTCCTACGCAAAAAGCTTAGGAATAAAAGTAAATATGATCGACACCCTTTTAACAATCCTGGTTGCTTTATCTGTCATCATTGGTATTCGCTCTGTGGGTGTTGTTTTAATGTCTGCGATGCTGATTGCGCCTGCAGTTGCCGCAAGACAACTAACTCATCGGTTAAGTATCTTGTTTTTATTATCAGCATTATTTGGATTATTAAGTGGATTTTTTGGAAATTATTTTTCAGTCGAACTTACTGAAATTTCCCTCGTGTTCTCTCCTAAGTCCAGAGTTATTTTTCCAACAGGACCAATGATCGTGCTAACAGCGTCCATAATTGCATTTTTTTCTCTTTTATTAGCTCCAAAAAGAGGTCTTTTTGCTCGTTGGGCACGTATTTTCCGATTCAGATATGTATGTATCTGTGAAAATATTTTAAAAACAATGTGGAAAATAGGGGATCATCCCTGTTCTTTAAAAAAATTAGATGAATTTTTAGAAATTTCTCCAATTTATTTAAGATTAATTTTATGGCGAATGAAAAAAAATGGTTGGGTTGAGCAATTAGACAACCAAAACTATTTTCTCACCAAAGATGGAAAAAATCGAGCCACTAAAATTGTGCGATTCCACAGGCTTTGGGAATTATATTTAACCAATTACTTAGGAATTGGAGTTGAAAAAGTGCATCGTAATGCAGAGGAAATGGAACACATTATTACTCCTGAAATTGAAAAAGAACTCACTTTACTTTTGAAAGATCCTAAAAAGGATCCCCATGAACAACCAATCCCTCCAATGAGAGGAGGATTCAATGCTTTGTGAATTCTATCATCCCTATCAAAACCTCAATTTTTTTCAATTTATTTTTGAGTTTTTCTCACGTTTGTTATCTTTTTTCACAGGGCAATTATCCTATGAACATTTGGTATCTGATGAAATTCAAATTCTTGTTTTAATGGGCGTTGCTATTTCTTCAGGTCTAGTTGGAACATTTCTTATTTTAAGAAAAATGACTATGTTAGCTAATTCCCTTTCTCATACCATTTTAATTGGTATTGTTCTTGCTTTTGTTTTCACTCAACAATCACAACAAAATGACCCTCACTCAATAGCTCCTATGGAAGCGATGCTAATAGCATCGTTAATCACTGGATTTTTAACGGCATTTTTAACCGAATTTTTAACAAAAACGGGAAAATTACAAGAAGACGCCAGCACGGGAATCATTTTTACAAGTTTATTTGCTTTAGGAATTATTTTAGTGACCATTTTAACAAAAAGTGCACATATTGGTATTGAAGCAGTCATGGGGAATGTTGATGCCCTCAATAAAGACGATCTTTATTGGGTTTATTTGATTGTTCTTTTTAATGTCATATTTATTTTTCTCTTTTTTAAGGAATATGTCATTACTACCTTTGATCCAAATTTAGCGTTTGCCTTGGGTTTTTCTCCATTTGTTTATAATTACTTATTAATGGCACAAGTTTCTACAACAACAATTACTTCATTTCGTGCAGTTGGAGTCATCCTCGTTTTAGCTTTCATGACTGGTCCTTCATTAGCAGCACGATTATTAACCCACCGGTTAAAAATATTGTTATTATTATCGGTGTTTTTTGGTTGTTTTTGTGCTTTTATAGGAGTGGCTTTGACTCGTCATATCCTAACAGTTTATGGAATGGCTTTATCAACGTCAGGCGTTGTTGTATCCACAATTTTGGTATTCTATTTATTAATAGTTCTTTTCACCTCGAAACAACGATTTTTATCACGTAAAATGATAAATTTAGAGATTGCCAAAAATGACTTTTAACTATTTAATATAAGGTCTATGAACAGAGTCTCATACACTGTCAATATTGATTTGATGATGTATAGGTGCAACAATAATAATGTGTGCTTTTTTGACGCATTGATAATATAAGGTTAAAGAAAGATGACTTTTGTCAGTTTTTTATACATCATTCTAGCAATCCTAGGTTTAAGTTTTCTCATATTCATTCATGAGCTTGGTCATTATTTCATGGCCCGTCTTGTAGGCATGAGAGTAGAAACTTTTTCAATCGGTTTTGGACCATCAATTTACTCATGGAAACGCAACGGTGTTGAGTGGAAAATTGGTTGGATTCCTTTTGGAGGCTATGTAAAAATTGCTGGCACAGATACATCAGATGAAACCGACATGTATAAAGTTAATGATGGTTTTTTTGGAAAAGGACCTTGGAATAGAATTAAAGTTGCCTTTATGGGCCCTTTTGTTAATCTTTTATTTGCTTTTATCGCTTTTACATTTCTTTGGATGGCAGGTGGAAGAGAAAAATCTTTTTCAGAATACACTCGTAAAATAGGTTGGATAGACCCTCATTCAGAATTATACGCAAATGGGGTTAGACCTGGTGACGAAATCGTCTCTTACAATAATCAGCCTTTTCAAAGTATAAAAGATCATTTCATTGCCCCAATGACATCTGGAAATGAGCTTGTTATTCATGGAAATCATGTTAATTCAAGAACAAAAGCAAAAAGCCCTTTTGTTTACACTGTAAAGCCTTATCCCAATCCATTTGCTCTAAATAAAGAAAGACTGACTTCTGGGATTCTAATGCCGGCAGAGTACATTCTTTATGATCATTTATCAAATGGACAGCTAAATCCTTTACCTGAAGGATCTCCTCTTAATGACAGTGGAATTGAATATGGTGATCGTATTGTATGGGCAGGTGGCGTAACAATTTATTCCTCAATTCAATTAAATAATGTCTTAAATGACTCTCGTGTTCTCATGACGATTCAAAGAGGAGATGACATTTTTTTAAGAAGAGTTCTACGTGTACAAACAAGCGAATTAAAACTAGACCCTGAAGTTAAAGAAGAACTCATCGATTGGCAATTTGAAGCAGATTTGAATAAAATCAAATTAAGTCAGCTCTATACAATTCCTTATAATTTGACAAATACAGGTGAAATTCAATCTGAAGTCAAATTTATCGATAAAGACAAGGAAAAAGAATTTACATCTAAACAAGGCTCGGACATTCAATCTCCTTTAGAACAAGGAGATAAAATTCTTGCTGTAGATGGTATCCCAGTTACATATTCTTACGAAATTATCGCAAATCTTCAAGTGCGTCGTATTAATATCATTGTTGAACGTGACCAAAAACTGTCTGAAATCCCTGTGTGGAAGGAAGCTGATCAAACATTTGACCAACAATTTCAGTGGGAAAATCTTTATAAACTGACTTCACAAATAGGCTTAACTTCACCTCCACAACAAGCTGGAAATTTATATTTGTTAAATACAGTGGTACCAAAAAGACGACTTGACTTTAAACTTGCTCCTGAAAAAGAAAAATTATTAACTGAAGAGCTTCTCAAAGAGCAAAAAGAAGTTAACAACATTGAAGATGCAGAAAAAAGAGAACAAGTACGTCATCTCCTTGAAAATCGAGATAAACAGTATCTTCTAGGGTTACCTCAAGTTAAAGATGAACGTGTTCAATTCAATCCAAATCCTGTTGAATTATTTTTGAGTGTTTGTGATGAAATTTGGCAAACATTAAAAGGACTGTTTACAGGGTCTTTAAGTCCAAAATGGATGGCAGGTCCGATAGGTATTGTACAATTAGTGCATGACAATTCTATGGTTGGAATGAAAGAAGCACTTTTTTGGTTAGGGGCAATTAGTATAAATTTAGGTTTATTGAATCTTTTACCTCTTCCTGTTTTGGATGGAGGAACAATTTGCTTTGCCTTATTTGAGTTGATTACCGGCCGAAGATTAAAGCCTAAGACATTAGAGCGATTAGTAATTCCATTTGCTTTGTTACTGATTGGATTTTTTATATTCCTTACATATCATGATGTAGCCAGATTATTTTCCGGCTGGGTGAAATAGATTAATGTTCCAGCATCACAGCACCCTTTTAGGGTGCTTGCGTGCTTTAGACAAAACACCTGAAGAAGGTAATCAGGCCGTCCCGGCCTGATAGCCAAAATAGATTCATGCCGAGAGAACAGTTTTTTTTATTCAATCGCCACCTTTGGAGTGCGAAGGTCCTGCCCTTACAGATGGACACATCTTTTTCATGAATGTAATAAGAACACAAGAAAAAGAAATATTCAACTATAAAAGCTTTTCGACGCTCTTCTCAAGTATTTTGTAGCCTAGACTTTAGTCTGGGCTTGTTTTTGCAGGCTTTAGCCTGCAAGTACCGCTACTTTAATAAATAAAAAAACTCTTTCTCAAAATTATAATTGCATCTAAATGCTAACTTAAGAACATCTATAAACTAAACCAAAAATACGCAACCACCGAATCGAGAATTCGATAGACATATTGATTTCAACTATTAGATGCGATTAGTTTGCATGAAATTAAGGATATATCATGTAAACCTGTTAAAGCCGAGGTTATCGAAAACTATCCCTATGGCAGTTTCTATGATTATTCTTAACTGGACTTGCAGGCTAAAGCCTGCAAAAACAAGCCCAGACTAAAGTCTAGGCTACAAAACACTCGACAATCCCTAACAGTTTAACACATTTTTTTTTATATTATTATTACATTCAAGAAAAAGATGTGTCCATCTGTAAGGACAGGGCCTTCGCACTCCAAAAGATATGATGAATGAATAAACGATTGAATAAAAAAGCCCAAAGTCGAGCCTGTGATTTCAGTGGTGAATTTTTACGCCATTGTCGTTTAACTTGCGTTATAATAAAACAGATCATTCCAGTCTTAAATACTGATAACTCCATCAACGGTCATTAAACAATTAGCTTATTAAGTAATTAATTTTATGAGTCTGCTAAATACCATGTCTTTCCATTTAAATCTGTTGACTCTCCAGATTGAAAGAGTTTCTTTAAATTATCAAAATTATCTTGTTCAACACAATGCCCATCCGAATTAATAAAATTATTATCAAAAAATTTAGGTTCATCTTTTTTATTTAATTCTTGTTGACTCCATATATAACTATATTTGCCTCCAATGTGTTTTGCATTTTGACGTAGAATTAAAATATTATGATTACTACTTTCATCTTTTATCTTAACTAAAATTACTTTATTGGTTACAAAACAAGGATCTTTAACTATCTCATTTTCTAAACCTTTAGATGACTCAACGCATAAATCAGTTAAATTATAAAAATTAATAACGCTTTTTAATTCCTCTGGTTGCGGAATTTTAAAAGAACTAAATTTTTCTTGTATTTCAACATTATTTAATAAAGTTGTACCTTGAAAAAGATTTTTAAAAATTTTTATAATCTTCTCATTATTAAAAAACGACATTTCTTTGATATCACTTTTTTCATTATAGTTAATTTTTAAAGCATCTTCATTATTATCTGATTTGATTTCTTCATTTTTTATTTCTTGAATATTTTCTTTTTTTTCGTCTTCTATTTCCTGTTGATCCTGTTCATTAATTTTATTTCCATCATTAAAATTGGTGCTTTGTATTAACTTATCAAAAGTTGATTCAAAATCTTTATTTTTGTGTGTAAAAAAATAGTCAGTTAATTTTGCTACTGTATATTTACTAGCACCATATAATAGAATCGCGCAACCAATAGCTGAAACGACTAATACAATTGGATTTTGCTTTTTTATTTGTTTAATCACACAAGTAAAATATTGATTATTAATCACAAATTTTTCAAAATTTATCATAAAACACCTTTATTAAAAAAATATTTAAATTTGTATTATAGAATTTCAAGTATTTATAATCAATTGCTTTATCTTTGCAATTAAGTTTTTAATTATTTTAATTTAAAATCACACCAGTATTAATAAGTTAAAATACAACTGTTATTAATTTTTTATGAAATAATGTCTTTATCAACAAAACAACAAAAAGCTTAATTTACCACCTTTATTTGATTGACTTCATTAAATTAACAATAATTTAATTAAAATATTTTATTTTATTAATAACTTCCAGGTATATTTAGTATAGTTTTATTTTGATAGCGTATAATAAAAAAATAAAAGAAAAATATAAAATTAAAGGTTTAAAATGAACAGCATTCAAAATTATCATTCAGATCCCACACAAAAAAATTATGTTCAAGTCCTTCATTCTTTTAAAAAAGAATTAGAAAAAACCCCTTACTCGACTGAATTGACGAACAAAATGGCAGAGTTTTTTTTAGATACTGATAACCATTCTTTAGCACGTTATTATTTTAAACGATCTTTACAAATAAATATGAATCAACCTGAAATACTAAAAAAATATGCTTATGTTGTTATAAATCATCTTACTACAGATGAAACAACAATTGATAAAGCTTTTAATAGTATAGAAAAAGAAAATTTTAAAAACGCGATAAGTGGTATAAGATTATAATTTAAAAAATTAATAAACCTATTAACTATTTAAAAATAGACATACATTAAATTTAACTAAAAACCCTACTTTAAAAGTAGGGTTTTTAGTTTCATAGACTTGATCGCTACAGTCCTTTACTAATAATATCGTGTAAATGAATCACACCCAATACTGATCTATTTTCATCAATAACGGGTAAAATAGTAATTCGACGCCCCTCATCAGACTCCATCAATTTCATGGCATCCCAAGCTAAAACATCTTGATGGATATGCTTTGGATTATTGCTCATCACTTCATGAATATGTAAATTAAAAATGGAATTTTTTTGTTGCAACGTTCTTCTTAAATCGCCATCTGTAAAAATTCCTAATAATTTCATTGAATCATCACAAACTAAAATACAACCGAGGCGTTTATTCGATAATTCAACTAAGACATCCTGCAAAAGATCACCTGGTTTACAAATAGGAATTTTATCTCCAGTTAACATGAGATCTTTTACTTTCAGAAGAATTCTTCGTCCAATTCGTCCTGACGGATGGTTTCTTCCATAATCATCTAAAGTAAATTTTTTATGCTTCATGAGTGCAATAGTCAGTAAATCACCAAAAAGAAGTTGAGAAGTCGTAGAAATTGTGGGTGCGATATCGAAAGGACATAATTCACCATTAAACGGAAGATGAATGATGGAATCACATAGGGCAGCTAATCGTGATTTGGGATTACATAACACACCAATAAT
>JAUXSJ010000226.1 GCA_030679615.1 Parachlamydiaceae bacterium
TATTTCTTGCGTATCAAAGGAGGGTGATTTTTGAAATTTTCTGCGAACAGGCACATTATAAAAAAGAGATTTCACTTCAATGGTAGTGCCCTTTGAACGTGCAGCAGTTGAACAAGACAACACATGTCCACCTTCTACTATTAATAAAGTTCCATCTGATTGGGCTTCATCTGAAGTTAAAAGAGAAAATTTTGAAATGGATGCGATAGACGGAATCGCCTCACCACGAAATCCCATCGTTTGTAGAGCTTCAATATCTTCAACCTCGCGAATTTTTGAAGTCGCATGTCGCTCCAAACTTAAAAGAGCATCTTCATTAGACATTCCGATCCCATTATCAGAAATACGAATGAGCTCTCTTCCCCCCTCCTGAATTTCAATGGTGATGATTGTCGAATGTGCATCGATTGCATTTTCAACTAATTCTTTAACAACAGAAGCTGGGTTTTCAATGACTTCTCCCGCTGCAATTTTATTGATCGTTTGCTCATCGAGAAGGCGTATTTTTGAAATGGTCATTTTATTCACTCAATTAATAAATAGTATCTAGATAGTTTTATATTAATAGCGTATTATAGAAATAAAAAGAATAAAACTCGATGATCATTTTTTATGACTGATTCATATCAAATAGCTAAAGAAATTGTCATAAAATTGACAAAAGCCGGACATCTTGCTTATTTTGCAGGCGGATGGGTGCGCGACTTTGTCATGGGACATCCCTCTGAAGATATTGATATTGCAACAGATGCCACCCCTGCAAAACTCATGGATTTATTTCCTCAAACTGTACTTGTTGGGCTCGCTTTTGGTGTTGTTATTGTCGTTGTTGAAGGACATTCATTTGAAGTAGCTACTTTTCGTAAAGATTTAGAATATTTAGATGGCAGACATCCACAAGGGATTGAACTTTCTACACCCTATGAAGACGCACTCCGAAGAGATTTTACTATTAACGGCATGTTTTATGATCCCATTCAAGAAGTCATTCATGATTATGTGCATGGCCAAGAGGATATCAAACGTCAAGTAATCAGAACAATTGGCAAGCCTCATGAACGATTTTTTGAAGATCGTTTACGTATGCTTCGCGCTTTTCGTTTTGCTGCGCGTTTTGGATTTCATATCGATATTGATACTCAAGAAGCTATTCGAACCACTGTCGATTCATTTTTCCCAGCGGTGGCAATGGAAAGAGTTTGGCAAGAATTCAATAAAATGGCTTCTTATCCCCGTTTTGATGATGCCGTCGTCGAAATGCATCGATTGGGTTTACTCGATATCATTTTTCCAGAATTGTCGAAAGCCCACATTAAAGAAATGAGAAACGAAGTCAAAGCTTATTCTCAATTTCCCAAGAATACTCCTACGATTTTATATATCATGGAATTATTTCCTCATCTTAAACTTGAAGAAAAGTTGGATGTTGTTAAAAGATTAAAAGCATCAAACGATGAAATAAAACTCATTGAATTTATGGAACGCTTGAATCAAGCAATTTTAAAAGAAGAGAAAAATCGTTTATTTGATAAAGTTGAGTGGTGTTCTCTTTTTTCCCATCCTCATTGTGAATTAGGCCTCCAGATCTATTCAGCAAGATTTTCAAGAGAGAAAAAAGAATTATTTCTTAAAAAATATCAAGATTATTATCAAACCTTATTGTTACACATTAACCGTACAACAGAGGGCCGTTTAATTGTCACCTCTCAACATTTGATTCAAAAAGGAATCCAACCTGGAAAACAAATGGGCCTTCTATTGAAAGAAGGTGAAAAAATCGCCATCAATGAGAATATTGACAATCCTGATGTCATTTTAGAAAAGCTTCAACGTTCAATGTTTTGGAAAAACAACTCATGAAATCACATCAATTAATTACAAGTATGCAGCACCCTATCGTCAAGCATCTAGTTAAATTACGTTTAGATCCAAAACATAGAAAACAATCAAAAACCCTTCTTTTAGAAGGTGTAAAACCCATCCAGGAAGTTTCACAAACAATTCTCAAAGTTTTTTATACACCTGCTTATAAAGATATTGCTCTTTCATTGAATGTAGATTCTTGGGAAATAACGACAATGGTTTTAAATAAAATCTCAGGCTTAACTACACCCGAAGGACTTATTGCAGAAGTAAAAATTCCTTTATTTACTACGCTAGAGAATGCCACACAAGTTTTGGTTTTTGATGGAATTAGTGATCCAGGTAATATGGGAACATTATTGCGTACGGCATTGGCCTTTGGATGGGACACAATTTTTTTATTACCTAATTGTTGTGATTTATTTAATGAAAAATGTTTAAGATCTGCTCGTGGAGCTCATTTTAAATTAAACTTGACTCAAGGCCATAGTAAACAATTAGAAGAATGGACAAAAAGACATCAGATTCAAGGGTATGTTGCAGACATATCAGGAATCTCAGTAGAGAAAATACCTTCTTCAAAACATCAACTTTTAGTGATGGGAAATGAAGCTCACGGACCTTCACAAGAAATTTTTGAATTTTGTACATCGATGACAATTCCCATGACACATCAAATGGAATCATTAAATGTTGCTGTAGCCGGAGGCATTTTGCTTTATGAACTATCAAAAAAGAAATAATTAGGAAAAATGAAGATGGAAGAGGAAAATTCTCATCGCAGACGACGCTGGATTGGATGCCCTATTGAAGAAGCCTATCTCGGTGAGGACAGAAAAGAGGATAAAAAAACTCGTAAAATTGCGCAATCTAAAGATCGTTCTAAGTTTAAAAAAACGGATCGAGATAAGTATTCAAAATCTTTAAAGGATGATCAAGAAGCAAAACTTAGTTCTCAAGATTGGTTAGAAGGACGTGTTCTTTCTATTATGCCCCAAGGAATTATTGTTGAGTATGAAAATATTTTATATACTTGCATTTTAAAAGGCCTTCTAAAAAAAGAAAAAACTGAAGCAAAAAATCTTGTTGCTGTTGGCGACTTTGTTTTATTTGAAAAAACTAGCGATAATGAAGGGATCATAGGTCGAATTCAACCACGAAAAACTTTTCTATCACGTGCAGACAACCTATCAAGACGTAAAGAACAACTCATTGCAGTGAATATCGATCAAGTCATCATCACCGTTGCTGTTGTCAATCCCCCTCTAAAATGTCCCATCATTGATCGTTATATCATTGCGACTCAAAAAGGTGGCATGCAGCCGATTATTGTGATTAATAAAATCGATTTATTAGACAATCCAAACAATAATATCGATGATTTTATAATCGAACAAGAAAGAATAAATTACGAAGAAGCGATAAAAGCTTATCAAGCTGCTGATGTTATCTTGATTCCTGTTAGTGCAGAAACCGGACAAGGAATCGATCTTTTAAAAAATCAAATGAAAGACAAAGCTTCTGTGTTTTCAGGGCCATCTGGTGTAGGAAAATCCTCATTAATCAATCAAATGACAGGATTAAATTTACGTGTGGGTGAAATCGTTGAAAAAACAAAAAAAGGAGCGCACACCACTACCACCACTCAACTTATTCCCTTAGAATTTGGAGGTTGGTGCATAGATACGCCAGGAATCAAAAGTTTCGGTGTTTGGAAATTAGATAAAGAGGAAGTCCAAGCTTATTTTCCAGAAATTTTCGAAATTGGAATTAATTGTAAATTTACAGATTGCAGTCACACACACGAAGAAAACTGTGCTGTGATAAAAGCTGTTGAAAGTGGAGATTTATCTGTTACTCGATACGGATCTTATCAAGCGCTAATGGAGAGTGTGCAATCAGAACATGTTAGGCGGTAATTTGCAACAATCATGGCAGCATCTCATGTCGTCAAAATAAAAAGCAAGATAAGCAAGATCGCAAGCGGTAGGATAGGCAAGATAAGAATATTCATTCCCTATTATCATGCCCATCCTACCGCTTGCGATCTTGCTTATCATTGTTATTTTTTTTATATTAACATGAATTTTTAACTTACCATGACTGGGAAAAGTTGATGCAACAGCATCCCTTTATCTTACACAATCAACTCAAGCAAAAAGAAGTTGTGCTGAATGGATTGTTGAACCTCCTTTTTCTATTTTATAGTCGATTAAATCACAGTTGTTAAAATTTTTCAATCTCGAGGCTTTGACGCGGTCAAAAATTATCAAATGTAATTTAATCGACTATAACACCAAAAAAAAATGCATTTATTATTACTTGGAATCACATCTAAAAAATATTGAATATTATAAATTTTTTAATTGAATTTTCTAAAGCAAATTAAGGTAATTAGGCCGTCCCCACCTTCATCAGGGTCATCAGGGCGGGACGCCCTGACTACTTTGTCAAAAAAAGTCTTTTACTGCCATAATCTTTTTGAGAACTTATAATTTATTTGCATAAATATTTTTTTTATTTTATTTAGTTATTCTATCTGATTAAAAAGCTATGAAGGTGCCGTAAAATGATGAATGCGGACAGAAAAAATATTCATTCGACTACAATAAAATATGTTCCGTTACATTCTATAAATGCGGATGGTCACACGATTGAGAATCAGAAACATAGTGAAACTTACAAAATTGCAAAGAACTCACTAAGAATATCAGGATTAGCATTTTTAACTTGTGGAATTCTCAAATACCCAGAAGGCATGATTGCTTCACTATTTATTGCTTCTATTGCCTTTAGTGTAATTAATGCAATATCAAAATTAAACCGTTTGAAAGAATCATCCTTATCCTTACATTTTACTGAAACAGACATCAATGAAATAGATTGATTTAACTCTAAAATATATTTCAAATCTTTGAAGCCTAATCTCTTTACTTAAGCCTTCTACGAGAAACATTTTTAAGTGCATGTAAAGGTTTTGGAGATTTATATTCAGGTGGCTGCTCATCTGTCAGTTCTCGCCAAACATTAATTCCTTTTTTATAAATCTTTTTTGGATCGCTAACTTTAATGGTTTCCCAAGGCAATCCTCCACTGATTTCGATCCAAGTTTTTGAAATATTAATAAAAATATTCCTAATAATAGCTCGTACTCCTTCTACGTATGCTCTAAATGTAGCATATCTTGAATATGACTTAAAATTAGAAGCGAATTGCTCGATAGATTGGGTTGGCTTTTTATCTTCAGATTGAAATGCATCTGCTATACATTTTGCCAATTTTGTTGCTGTTTTTAATCCGTTGTTAATGGCTCTAAAATAGGGATGAGCTTGAGCTGAATCTCCGACATTCGCAATGACTGTGCCAGGATCGTTTTCATCAGTTTTTCTAACCTTTACAAATTCTTTAGATGCATAGGTTGCAAGTGGAATTACTGTGATTTTATTCGTTTTTTTATCCTTATCTAAATCTCGATCAGAAATAGGCATCAAATGGTTATGCATCCCCCACCATTTGATCAGAACTCTTTGAATTTTTTTAGGAAGTTCATGTAAATGAGTATCGAAATAATAAGGTGCTGCGAAAGTGGCACCCTTCATCTTAGTGTAAGTCTTTTGATCAATAAATATACGTAAAGATACTTTTGAATATTCGATATCATTTTGAATTGGAGAAATACTCTGCTCAATTAAATACCCAGCAAATTTTAATTTTTTATACGCATCAATTACTTTTTTTATTGAACTTTCATCACCTGTAAAGGGTATTTTAGTTATATATTGAACCTGAACTAGTCTTTGAAGAGAAATATTAAATCTAAATTTATCATCAAAAAATTCAGATCTCATTATACTTCTTGCACCATCCGCCCCAACAAATACTTTGGCTGATGGATATTCTTCCTGTAATTTTTTGGGATCAATTTCTTTTCCTTTTAAAATTTGTATCCCTAAAGTATTAGCTAGTTTTACTAACTCTTCTTCCATTTCTTTAATGGGTAGTACCTTTTTTGATTTCCATTTTGCAACTAATTCATTTAGCTGAGAATTGTCTGGGATACCAGCAAATGAATCAGGAGAAATTTTTAAACGAATATCTGCACGTTTATATTCATGGTATTTTTCAACGACTAAAATTTGTTTATCTGTATTTTGCTTATCTGTATTTATTTTTGTTAAAATAGCAGTCCATAATCCAATAGGTCCTCCGCCAACGACAACAATATCTGGTGAATTCATAATATTTACCTTATTATCAATAATAAAAAAAAGAAATGATAGTTAATTGTATTAATAAACACAAGTCATTAATCAACTTAATTAAAAAAATAGATAAAAAAAATCCATCGAAAATCAAAATAGATTAATGATGGATTCAATTAATAATTATTTAAAAAAAACCATGATTTAAGCTGAAATTTTAAATAATTAAATATTATTAAATCTTTTTTTAAAATATTCGAGTTCTTTTTTAATTAATTCAAAAAAAGAAGAAATTTCTGCAGATTTTAATTCAATTAGATTTTCATTTTTTTTTATTTGTATACGAATACCCTCATTATCCATCACCATATCAGTCACCCTTAAGGCTAAAGATTGAACCAATAGTTTATTGAAATCGATATTTAATTTTGCAAATTTCGCAATATAAGGATTGGTAGAATTTTCATATTCAGTAAGTTTATTAATTGTTACCAAATAACCTTCCACCATCATTTTTGTTAATTCAATAATTTTAGTTTTGGCTTCTAAAGGGGATTTTATACGAAAATCAGATGGCAACGAGCGAAGCTCATTTGTTGCTTTATCGCAAATTTCATCTGTCATTTTTTTTAAATCGACAACAACTTGTAAAAAAACATCAAATTCTTCTTTTTTTTGCTTAAAGTCTTTTAAATCTCTATAAAGTTGTATTTCTTTAAAATCTTTCTCAATTTGATCAGTGTCTGGAAATTCATCCTTGATTTCAGCAAATGTTTGAAGCGAAATTGTCATCAAACATAGACTTAAAATTAATTTCATATAATTTTTCATCTAATAACCTCTTCTTTTATGACATTTATTCTTAATAAGAAAAAATATTATTCACACATAAATTTTTGATGTCAAGAAACTTATGCACAAAGGAAAGGTAGCGCTGATATTATAAAATGACTTAAATATAAAAATTCAGTTATTGAAACTACGATATTATGATTGAGGGGATAAACAACAACACTAGAATAAATTAAAGCAAAAGTTCAGTCAAGGGGGTCAACAATTCAAAAGGGCATAAGAGAGTCAAGAATTAGAAAAGAAATTTTAAGCCTATTTGCTGTCTCTGCTGTCTCTGCTGTCTTTAATTTAAAGAACTTTTAAATTATCGCTAATTATTCCTTTCCTGACGATAAGCTAAACGCGCTTTTGTCATTCTTTCGCGTAAGCCACCATGTTTAATAAAGTCTTGTTCCAATCTTTCAATTTGACGACCTAATAGAACTTGTGTCACTTTAATTAACCCTATAATAACATTAGCGCAGATGCCAGGCTCTAAATTTTCAATTCCTCTTTTAAACAAATCATAAGAAGGTTCTAGCCTGTTTAATTCACGTAAGCGCTCTACATAAGGATGGTTTTTATCCCATTCTTCATAATTGTGCGTACGTAAGAAATC
>JAUXSJ010000233.1 GCA_030679615.1 Parachlamydiaceae bacterium
TCCCCTCAATTCCTTTTTGAGTTAAAAAAAAGCTACGTCCATCAAAAATTAAACTATCTTGTCCACCCACTTGATTACATAAAAGAAGAGGACAATTAAGTTTGGAAACTACTTGTGAGAAAACATTTATTCTTTGATTAAATTTATTATAGCTATAAGGAGATGCAGATAAATTGATCATCAAATCAATTTTTTTTTCTTTAAAATCACTGATAGGATCACGACGATAATGAACATATTTTAGACTTTCGCTATGCCCCCAGGCATCTTCACAAATAGATATTCCAATTTCATAACCTTTAAAATTCCAAACTTTTACCTCTTCACCTGATTCAAAATAACGCCGTTCATCAAATACATCATATGTCGGTAACAAAATTTTATCAGCGTAATCGACAAGTTGTTGGTTATCGATTATTGCCGCACTATTATATAGGGGTTTCTCGAATCGATTCGGATTTGTTCTTGGAAGGCCAACAATGACAGCGATTTGAGTTGTTGCATTGATAATTTTTTGTAAATGCTCTTCAACAGCAGGTATGAAATCATGAAAAAGTAAAAGATCTTCAGGTGGATATCCAGTGAGAGCCAATTCAGAAAATACAACTAAATCAGCTTTTTGTTTTTGAGCACGTTGAATCGCTGCGATAATTTTTTCAGTATTCCCTGATAAATCGCCTAATATTGGATTAATTTGTGCAGCTAAAATTTTCAAATGAGACACTTGTTACCTAGTATTATATCTAATAAGAATTGTTTGCAAATTCAAGCGACCTCATTCAAAGACCACTTCAATTTAAATCAGACTCTAACTTCCAAAATCATCTAGAATGATATTTTCTCGAGGAACACCGTAGTCATCTAAAAGCTTTAAAACACTTTTATTATGCATTGGTGGTCCACAAACATAATAGAGAGATTCTTCTGGATCACTCATTTTCTTAAGTTGACCCTCTTCAAAAGCTTTGAAAAGGAAGTTGGTTTTGACCGGATCTGTTGTTGGCCACCCTGCTTCAATATCTTCAGGAAGTGGTTCAGACAAAACTAAATAATATTTAAAATTGGGAAATTTTTTCTCTAACTCTTCATATTCTTTTTGATAAATATTTTCACGTATAGAGCGAGCTCCATACCACATACTTACTTTTCTTTTTGTATTTTCAGTATAGAATAAATGAAGAATATGACTGCGACCAAAAGAAGAACCAGCACCACCAATTAAAAATACAAGTTCCCGTTGATCATTAATCATAAAAGACTCGCCATAAGGCCCAGAAAGTCGTATTTTATCACCCGGTTTTAATGAAAAAGTGTAACTTGAACAGATTCCCCAAGGGATATCTTCCATCATTTTACCTTGAGCAAAAGGAGGTGTGGCAATTCGAATATTAAAGAGAAGTTTACGTCCTTCATCTGGATAAGATGCCATAGAGTATGCACGAATTACTTCATCAGGGGGATTTGGCAATGTATTAAAATCTAATTGACGTCCAAAGAGTCCAAATTTATCCCAATCAGGATAATAAACTGGATCCATTGTTTCTTTCCAACTTTCAGTATTAGTGATAAAAGGAGGAACGTGAACTTGTAAATATCCACCTGAACGATACGGAACCTCTTCTCCTTCAGGTATTTCTACTGAAAGTTCTTTAATAAATGTTGCTACATTTTGATTACTTAATACAGTAGCAGTCCATTCTTTTACTCCGAGAAGATGCTCATCCACTTCAACATGAAGATCACCCTTCACTTTAGATTGACAAGAGAGGCGCCAACCTTCTTTAATTTGTTTTTTACTGAATGTATCGATATCTGTTTGTAATGCGGGCATGGTATCATCCAAGACGCGTACTTTGCACTGTTTGCAAGTGGCTTTACCTCCACATGGAGAAGGTATTGGAATTCCATTGGAAGTTAGTGTATTTAAAAGTGTTCTTCCTGCAGGAGCATGAATCGTTAATGAATCGTCATTATTGACCTTAATTGTACACATTTCTGAGCTAACAAACTTAGCTCTTGTGTAAAGAATTAGAGCTGCTAAACCCACCCCAATCACAAGAAAAGCGACAATCGCATATAAGCTTAATATGGGATCAATCCCAAAAAATTGACAAATAATTGATTTTTTTTCAATTTGAATTAGCATTCGTGACCTTCATACAATTCACTAACTTATCCCTTTGGTATAACTGCCTTTTTTATTTCGCATCAAGTAAAATTTACCATGACAGAATCTCTGAATTCAATAAAAGAGATAATTTTAAAAATAAATTCATTGACCATATCAAAAAATTGAATATATTAGATCATTATTAAAAAAATTATCGACAAAAAAAGGGTTTTTTTATGAATTATATCAAAATGTTTTCATTATTTTTGTTTGGAAAATTTCTTTCGATAACTGCTGTTTATTCTATCCTAACTGAAGTTCCATGTGACCATCAAACTCTGATTCATCAATCCCCTTACAGAGTACTTGGCATTGGATCCTCCATGGTTGACCTCATCATTCATGTAGATGAAGATTTTTTATTAAATGTCCCAGGTGAAAAGGGAGGAAGTCAAATCCTTTCCTTTAATGATTTACAAAATATCGTAAAAAACTCTGAAAAAAACCCAAAAATTACTACTGGAGGAAGTTCTGCAAATACAATCAAAGGGCTTGCGAATTTAGGCGTTCCTTGTGCTTTTCTTAGCTTTATTGGCACAGATTCATATGGTGATTTTTTTCACTCAACTTTTAAGCAACTGAAAATTGTTCCCTTATTTACAAAATCAATTTTACCCACTTCTCAAGTACTTTGTTTAATTACCCCTGATGGTCAGCGAACAATGCGTTCTTTTCAAGGATCGAGCCAAGAAATGTCTGAAAGATTTTTACATCCAGATTACTTTAAAAATATCGAATTGTTATTGATTGATGGTTATACAGTAAGAAATGAAAAACTCACTCTAACAGCAATGCAACTTGCCAAGAGTATGGGTGCAAAAATATCTTTTGATCTTTCAAGTTTTGAACTAGTTCGGCAATACAAAGATTTTATGATGCATTTGTTAAATGACTATGTCGATATTGTTTTTGCAAATGAAGATGAAATTTTAGCTCTTACAGGTTTATCACCAGTAGATGGCTGTAAAGAACTCCAAAAAAAATGTGATGTAGCTGTTGTGTTAATGGGAAATCAAGGATGTCTTGTTGGTCATCAAGGATCGGTCACGCATTATCCAACAATCCCTACATCGGTCGTTGATTCAACGGGTGCAGGTGATCTTTTTGCAAGTGGATTTATATTTAATTACTTAGAAAACAAGTCTTTAGATGAATGCGCTAATTTAGGAAATCTTTTAGGAATGGAAATCATTCAAGTTGAGGGGGGGTCGGATTTACCTGAATGTAAATGGAATCAGCTAAAAGCAGAGAAATTATAAAAGAAAAAAGGGACACAAGGGACACAAGGGACACAAGGGACACAAGGGACACAAGGGACACAAGGGACACAAGGGACACAAAAACTAAACACTTCAAAAACAAATGTCAAGTCTTTAAAATACTACTTTTTATGTCCCTTGTGTCCCTAATGTCCTTTTCTAGCATCACCACTTATAACCCATATTTGTGACTGCTCTTCCATAGTGAAGTTTAAATAACTCAACATGCGCGGGAGTGAAGTATTCTTTCCATCGACCAATTTGACCATGTCTAAATGTAGGTGAATCACCAAATAACTTATTAGCAACAAGATTAATGTGAAAAGATGTAACATTTAGATTAATTAAAGCACCTATTTTTTGTATTGATTGACTTTGCAAATCATCATTTCCTTGCCCTTTTGATCCTATTAAATCTTCAAATTTAATGATTGCAACTTGAAGATGGGTTAATTTTTCTAAATGTTTTAATTTATTTAAAATACAATTATCAAAAGATTTCCACCCATATAAGTTTCCAGTAATCATTTCCGTTATTTGTTCATGCAAATTTCCCATCCGAGAAACTGGCAACCAATTCCATTGTCCTTCTTTAAACCAATCTAATACAGAAACTAAATGATCACGGGGATCTCTCACCATAAATATAATTTTATATCCTTTAGCTGTAAGTGCATCTAATTGCTCGCGATTAAAATCATGGGCAACAACAAATTCATTTGTCATTTGCACGGCTTCAATAAAATCAATGACTTCAGAATTTTTTAAATTTAATGATAGGCAATAACACGCTTTCTTTCCTGTCATCAATTCCAAACACTTTCCAATTAAATGTGTGCCGGTTTTAGGTGGACTAAAGACTATAAATGGTTTTATTGGCTCACTAAACCCCGTTTCTAGATAAAATCCTAAAAAAATAAAAGCACTTAAAATTAATCGCTTAAAGCTAATCATCTGCAATCTTCTTTGTAAATTGTTCCTCGTAAGTTACCCAAAAATTTATTCAATTTTACGAAAGTTTATCAGATAACTTCTTTACTCACAAACTCACAAACAGGCATCTTGACAAAAATTTAAAGTTATCTAAAACTCAATCATTTAAAAAAATGGGGGTCATCGTTTATGGAAAAAGGAACACTTGAAATACACAGTGAAAATATTTTACCAATCATCAAAAAATGGCTTTATTCTGATCGAGACATTTTTGTTCGCGAATTAGTTTCTAACGCTTGTGATGCAATAGAAAAAACAAGGATTTTACGCGATCGAAATG
>JAUXSJ010000238.1 GCA_030679615.1 Parachlamydiaceae bacterium
TTCTTCCTAAAAAAATTAATAAAGCGAGAAAAAAGATGGATGATATGATCAACCACCATTGATTACTTTTAGAGGGAGTTTCTTCAATTCTAAGATAGGCATCCTGAAATAAAATAATCACGTACATAAAAATGACTAAAATTGCTCCCGCATAGACTAAAATTTGCATAATCGCAATAAATTCCGCCGAAAGCTCTAAATAAATCAAAGCCAAAAGAAAAAGAGATAATAAAAATGAGAGACATGCATGCACAGGTTTTCGAAATAAAATAACACCTAATGAAGCTAGAATCAAAAGAATCCCTAATAAAAGCTGCACTGGATTTTTTAAAAGAATTTCCATATTAAATCTCTCTATGTGGGTCACGACCAGAATCGCCTGGATTTTTTTCAGTTAAAGTATCTTTCGTGAAGATCATAGACTCTCTTGTGTATCCAGATAATTCATATTCATTACTTAAAATTATCGCACCTGTTGGACAAGCCTCTTCGCAATAACCACAATAGATACATCTTAGCATATTAATTTGAAAATCTGACGCATAGCGTTCTCCATGTGAATGTGGTTTTTCAGGATCATTTGAAGCTGGTTTTACATAAATCGCTTGAGATGGACAAACAATCGCGCATAATTCGCAACCTACACATCGTTCTAAACCATCATCCCATTTTGTTAAATAATGCCTTCCTCGAGATCGAGCGGGAAGCTTACGTTTTTCTTCTGGATACCGTAATGTAATCGGACGTTTGAAAAAATATTTCATCGTGATTAAAAGACCACGAAAAATTCCGATAATTTTAAAAATTGTATCTTTCATATCAAACCAATACCAAATAGGCTGTTACGAGCAAATTTAGAGTCGCTATGGGCAATAAAATCTTCCAACCAAAGCTTAACAACTGATCATACTGAAAACGTGCCATCGTGGCTCTTACCCAAATAAAAAAGAACACTAAACAAGCGACTTTAACAACAAACCATAGGATCGGAATATCAAAAGGTCCTAACCATCCTCCAAGAAAAAAAGTTGTTGCGATTGCCGACACAGCTAAAATATTGATGTATTCCCCCATAAAGAAAATGGCAAATTTCATTCCACCATATTCTGTGTGATATCCACCAATGAGTTCTTGTTCCGCTTCAGGCATGTCAAAAGGAGCTCGATTGGTTTCTGCGAAAGAAGTGATGAGATAAATAATAAAACTAATCAAATTTGTCCAAATGAACCAATGTTGCCGTTGTTGTTCGACGATTTCATTTAAATTAAGTGTTCCTGCTGTCAAGATCACTGTCAAAAGAGAAATTCCCATGGGAATTTCATAACTAATGATCTGAGCCGTCCCTCTAAGTCCACCAAGCAACGAATAGCGATTATTAGAGGACCAACCAGCTAAAACGATTCCATAAACAGCAAGCGAAGAAATTGAAAGTAATAAAAGAATTCCTGCATTTACATTTGCAATTTGTAAAGACACCTCATATCCAAATAAATTCACTTTTCCACCAAAAGGTATTACGACAAATGCAAATAGAGCGGTAAATAAGGAAATTCCAGGGGCTAACCAATAAGTCAATTTATCTACGCCTGCAGGTTGAAAGCGTTCTTTACATAATAATTTAATACCATCTGCAATGGGTTGCAAAAGACCCAACGGTCCTACTCGATTTGGCCCCAGTCTTAATTGCATTCTCGCCATGATGACGCGTTCTAAAAATGTCATGTATGCAGCACATAATAACAAAATACCAATGAGGATGATTCCTTTAATAAGTGTGACAAGTAATTCATCGATCATAGGTTATCTGCATTCCATTCCAAAGATTAATTCCTAAATTGTGCACAGGGATTTCTGGAAATCCTAATGGCAATACAATTGTTTTTTTTGCAACGCGAGAATCAAATTGCACATGTCCAGTAATCGTTGAATCTTGAATGCGTAATTTGATTGTTTCGTTATTTTTTATCTCTGCTTTTTCTGCGTCGAATGGATGGATACGAAAAACGGGTGGCTTACAAAGTTGATATAAATGAGGGTTATGACGCATCCTCACTCCGTGATCAAAAAGAGAAGGAGCGAATGTTGCGTAAAATTCTCCTCCAATCAGGGCTTCTATGTTTTTATTTTCAACATTTTGTATAGAGTTTGTTCTTGAAAATGATAACCGTTGGCCTTCTAATTTTTTAAAAAAATTCGAACCAATATTTAATGAAATCCCTAGCTTTTCCGCTAAGCGAGCAAAGATTTCAGCATCACTGAATACGCCTTTTAGTAAGTCTTTTCCAGGTTGCAAGCGTTGAATATGCCCATCAATATTAATGAAGGTCCCATGTTTTTCTACATAACACAGCGTAGGCAAAACCACATCCGCATCTTGTGCCGTTTCATTTAAAAATAAATCTTGAACAACAATGAATTTGGTTTTTGAACGTATTTTTTTCCAGATGTCAGAGGGGACTTTTACTGAAGGATTTGCTCCTGCAACATATAAAACATCCCAACCTTCTGTCATTGTTGTATTAATGACTTCACTGACATTTTTTCCTACAAATGAACGCTCTATTTTTTCATTATTGGGGCCTAAGTCTGGTCTCATTCCTGCAAAATATGCCCCTAAACTATTATCTTTGCCTTCCATGATATTGATAGAAAATTGAGGATGCGTTTCTTTGAACTTTAAACATTTTTCTAAGACAGCTAAGCGATGCGGTCCATTTAAATATTGACCCCCTATTAACAAAGCTCCTTTAGATGTTGAGTGCTGATCTAATGATTTGAATAAATTTTCAATCATCTCAAGTTCTTCACCAGGAGGATGCAGTAGAGTTTGTGAAAGTTTTAATGAAATTTCAAGTGCATAAT
>JAUXSJ010000241.1 GCA_030679615.1 Parachlamydiaceae bacterium
TTTATCTTTGAGTGTGATTTTTAAAGTATTTAACCTTAAATAATTAAATCAATTTACTTTAAGCGAGAATCCTTCAGTCCCAACGGGCCGGCATTTCATAGCCCAGGTCGAAGCGAAGCGGAGGCCTGGGTAAACGTAAAATAATCATCGAGTCCTGAAAGGACGGCATTTTATGCTTACGCATCAGTTAGTAATAACAATTTTTTTTAACTTAACACCATTGGGCTCACGCCTGTGGCTACATGCTTTCGCCGCATTCGCGGCTTTTTCCTCAGTGTTCTATGTGTTCCCAGTGGTTAATTTTTACGCCATTGTCACTTAAGTCTCAATTGATAATAATGTTTTTTTAACTTAATGCCATATAGGAAGATGAAAAATTGATTGTTTTAGTCATGTAAATTGAAGATAGAAAGGACATTTATAAATAAGGTTCAAGCTATCCTTTGGTTTAATTTCAATAGGCTTCTTAATTGTAGTCGTAAAAAAATTCCCATTTGAACTTTGAATCGCAATAGTTCGAACAGGAATTGTTTTTATCGACTATATGCTTTCGTGAAATCTTCCCCTCATCTATAATTCTCATGTCTCCCAAAAAACAATAAATCTTAGGTATTGAATGTCAGAATACGACGATTCTTCTTTTGAAAAAGAATTAGAAAATGAAATCATTTTTTCACTAGAAAATATGGCGGCAGGAACTGAAAAAATCATGGAAGCTCCTCCTAAAGATCTTTTTATTGTACCCATAATTAGAAGGCCTTTTTTTCCTGGAATGGCTGCACCACTTGTGATTGAGCCAGGTCCTTATTATGATGCAATAAAAAAAATTGCAAAATCAAAACATAAATTCATTGGTCTAATCTTAAGTAAAAAAGATAATGCCAATGTCTATGATATTACTTTTGATGATCTTCATCACATGGGTGTTCTCGCTCGTATTCTACGCGTTATTCCAATGGAACAGGGCGGAGCTCAAATTGTTTTGAATATGGAAAAAAGATTCGAAATTGAAGTACCTAAACCTGATTCAAAAGTTCTTTTTGCTCAAGTTAAGTATTTTGAAGATGATCCTGTGTTAACTCTCGATCTAAAAGCCTACGCGATTAGTATCATTTCTACAATAAAGGAACTTTTAAAACTAAACCCCTTATTTAAAGAAGAATTACAAATTTTTCTTGGTCATTCAGATTTTACCGAACCAGGAAAATTAGCCGATTTTTCTGTCGCTTTAACAACTGCCACTAGAGAAGAACTTCAGGATGTTTTAGAGACATTGGATATTCCAAGTCGTATTGAAAAAGCTTTGATTTTATTAAAAAAAGAGCTGGATATTAGTATCCTACAAAATGACATTAACAAAAAAATTGAAGCGACAATTAATAAAAGCCAAAAAGATTATTTTCTTCGAGAACAATTAAAAGCGATAAAAAAAGAATTAGGTCTTGAACGTGATGATAAATCTTTAGATCGCGAAAAATTTGAATCGCGTTTAAAAGATAAAATGGTTCCTCCAGATATTATGAAAGTAATTCAGGATGAATTAGAAAAATTAAGTGTCATTGAAACGCAATCTTCTGAGTATAATCTCACAAGGAATTACCTCGATTGGCTAACAATAACTCCTTGGGGTGTATTTACAGAAGAGCATTATCAATTAGAAACAGCTAGTAAAATTTTAAATCATGATCATTATGGCCTTGAGGATGTAAAAAAACGGATTTTGGAATTTATTAGCGTTGGAAAATTGAGCGGAGGAATTAAAGGAAGTATTATTTGTTTAGTAGGTCCTCCTGGTGTCGGAAAAACCAGTATTGGAAAAAGCATTGCTCGTGCTTTAAATCGTAAATTTTATCGATTTTCTGTAGGTGGAATGCGTGATGAAGCTGAAATTAAAGGTCACCGTCGTACCTATGTAGGCGCTATGCCTGGAAAAATGATTCAAGCATTAAAATATTGCCAAACAATGAATCCTGTGATCATGTTGGACGAAGTGGACAAAATGGGGAGAAGTTTTCAGGGAGACCCAGCATCTGCTCTTTTAGAAGTGTTGGATCCGGAACAAAATTCAGAATTTCTTGATCATTATCTAGATGTTCGTTGCGATCTTTCTAATGTCCTATTCATTGTCACAGCGAATGTCTTAGATACGATTCCAGATGCCTTAAGGGATCGTATGGAAGTTCTTCGTCTTTCCGGTTATATCATGCAGGAAAAAATGGAGATTGCTAAAAAATATTTAATTCCAAGGCATCGCAAAGAAATGGGTTTAAAAGCAACGGATATTGCATTTACCTCATCAGGGCTAAAGACAATCATAAATGGTTATGCACGTGAAGCAGGGGTGCGTCAATTTGAAAATGCTATTAAAAAAGTCATGCGAAAATTAGCCATGGAAATTGTAAGCAAACAGCAAAGAGACGAGCAGCTAAATAAAGATAAGAAAAAGAGCAAAAAAACATCTTTACCCCAGCCAAATAAGACAACAATTGATGAAGCAACTGTTAAAGACTATCTTGGAAAACCGATCTTTTTAAGTGATAGCTTTTATGATGAAAATCCTGTTGGAGTTTGTACAGGATTGGCATGGACGGCGATGGGGGGGGCGACACTTTATATTGAATCCATAAAAATTCCTGGTGAAAAGACTTCGATGAAATTGACAGGTCAAGCTGGAGATGTCATGAAAGAATCTTCACAAATTGCTTGGAGTTATTTACATGGAGCGATTCGTCATTATGCACCTGAATATACTTTTTTCGAAAAACAAGAAGTGCACATGCATATTCCTGAAGGGGCTATTCCTAAAGATGGTCCATCGGCTGGAATCACGATGGTCACTTCATTACTATCTTTATTGATGAACACTCCGGTTTTAGATAAATTGGGAATGACTGGGGAGCTTACATTAACAGGTAAGGTTTTACCTATTGGTGGTGTAAAAGAAAAAGTGATATCCGCAAAGCGTTCAGGATTAAAAACTTTGATTTTTCCGAAAGCAAATTTGCGCGATTATGAAGAAGAGCTTCCCGAAAATATCCGGAAAGGTTTGACAATTCATTTTGTTGATCATTATGATGAAGTTTTTGCAATTGCTTTTCCTAAAAAGAGATCATAATGACAAATACAATTATACCTGAAACCTTGTGGTCGACTGTTTATCAAAAAAAAGTGATTCATCCGGATCAATTAATCACAAGGGTGGGTGAATTAAAACAAAAAGAAAAAAAGATTGTCACATTAAATGGTTCATTTGATTTACTTCATGCAGGGCATCTTCAAATTATTTATGAAGCTTCTTTGCAGGGTGATGTTCTCATTTTGGCTTTGAATTCAGATGAATCCATTAAGAAATATAAAAGTCCTTCTCGACCTATTATCCCATTATGTTATCGAATGGAAATGATGGCTGCTTTAGAGTTTGTGGATTATGTCACTTATTTTGATGAGACAGATCCTCGATCCTTATTAAAAAAGATTCGACCTCATGTTCATGTAAATGGAACTGAATATGGTGAAAATTGTATTGAAGCTTCTACTGTCATTGAAGGAGGCGGAAAAATACATATCGTTAACCTTATTCCGGGGCTTTCAACTTCATCAATCATTGCAAAAATTAAACTAGAGGAATAATCATGACAATGGATATGAGTTCAGTTCCTCCTCCTTTTCCTGAAATTAATTCTTCTGTTAACTCTCCTAAAAAAAAGTTTATTTCCTGGGAAAAACAACCCATGGGCTGGGTTACAAAATCATTATTGATCGTCTGTTGCTTGCTTTTGTTTTTTGTCCAAATTCAATCTCAAAAATATCCTCAAAGTGTTAAATCATTAGGTCTTTTTTCATCACCTTTTGAAAGAGCCTTACTTTTTGATGATCCATTATTTTTGCAATATCTTGATGAATATTTGACTTTATATGGATTGGATGGACTGCAAGAAGGGACTCGAGTTCCTTCTGGAGCCAATCAATTGATTGATAAAATGGAAAATACTCCTTATTGGAAAGGGCTTTATTCCTTACTTGTTAATGATGATTGGGAAGAAATAAAGCAAAAAGTTCATGAAACACCCATGTTTGAAAAAATCCAACAAGGAGAAGTGTGGCGTTTTGTTTCCCCTTGTCTTCTCCATGCTGATATTTTTCATTTATTATTTAACATGTTGTGGTTGTTGGTATTAGGGAAACAGATCGAACAACGATTGAAAGCAGGTCGATATCTTATTTTTATTATATTAGTTGGGGCATTTTCCAATACGATTCAATACTTAATGACGGGACCAAATTTTGTTGGTTTTTCTGGGGTTTTATGCGGTATGCTGGCCTTCATTTGGGTAAGACAAAAAAATGCGCCTTGGGAAGGTTATCATTTGGATCGAATGACGCTTATTTTTATGTTTGTATATATCCTAGGTATGGCAGGTCTTCAATTGATTACATTTTTATTTGAAAAAACTTTTCAAATGGATTTTTCAACAAATATTGCAAATACAGCTCATTTAATGGGAGGAATCGCTGGATATTTTCTTGGGAAATTTTCTTTCTTTAGTTGGAGGCAAGAACTGTCATGAGTCGTGATCTCACTATTTTAGGATGTTCGAGTCAGCAACCTACTCGATATAGAAATCATGGGGCCTATTTGTTGCGGTGGAATAATGAAGGCTTATTATTTGACCCAGGAGAAGGAACGCAACGTCAATTTATATTTGCGAATATCGCTCCTACTTGTGTGACACGAATTTTCATTTCTCATTTTCATGGAGATCATTGTTTAGGATTGGGATCGATGTTGATGAGACTTAATCTAGATCAAGTTCCACAAACAATTCATTGTTATTTTCCAGCAAGTGGACAAAGGTACTTTGATCGCTTAAGGTATTGTGCGATTTATCATGACCGATTAAAAGTCGTCGAGCATCCTGTTGCTCATTCAGGATTAGTTGAAGATGATGGTGCATTTAGGATTGAAGCAGCATTTTTAGAGCATGGTGTTGATAATATTGGTTGGAGAATATCAGAACACAATAGTCGAAAATTTGAGGATGAAAAACTGGATGCTTTTGGAATAAAGGGCTTATTAGTAAAAGAATTGTTAGCGAATGGAAAAGTTGAAGTTAATCAAAAAGTCGTCACTCTTGAAGATGTAAGCTGGATTCGTAAAGGAGATGTTTTTGCTTATGTTGTTGACACGCTTCCATGTCAAAATGCAATTGATATTTCAAGGGACGCTACGATGTTAATGTGTGAGAGTACTTATTTAAATGAAGATAGAGACTTAGCGCGTCGACATAACCATTTAACAGCTGAACAAGCTGCTTTGATCGCAAGAGAGGCAGGAGCAAAGGAACTTATTTTAACTCATTTTTCAGCACGGTATCTTAATTTAAAGGCATTTGAAACAGAAGCACGAAAAATTTTCCCAAATACATTTATTGCTGACGATTTTTTGACTTTTCAATTTAAAAAAACTTTTGAGCCATTTAAGCCCTTTTATAAGATTTAAATGTATATTAAAGCTTGTTATCAATTTTTAGAGTATTTTCGAATTATCAAAAATTGTTCAGAGCACACGATTAGGAATTATTCTATTGATT
>JAUXSJ010000244.1 GCA_030679615.1 Parachlamydiaceae bacterium
TGATGCGATTAAAGAAATTAAAATAATGCCAATTTCAATCAGAATGAATGCATAATAACCCCATTCTCCTCCAGAACCAAATCCATAACTATGTAATCCTGTTCCAAGAATGTAATTGACACCATACCATGTGAAGCTAATGGCTAATAAGCCTACAATCGATCCGATTGCTAATCCAAAAAATTTGATGCGTTTAAATCGATAAGCATGAATCCATATTAAATAAAAACATGAGGAAATAAATGCCCAAGATTCTTTAGGATCCCAATCCCAAAATCGACCCCAGCTTTCGGCAGCCCAAATTCCACCTAAAATTGTTCCAATAATTAACAATGTTGTTCCACCATAAAGCGATTGAAGAATATGTTCTCCAATTTGCTTCATTAAGGCTGTTTCTTTTTGATTTTTGATATAAAGTCCTAAATAAAAATGTCCTAGGATGCCACTTAATATAAAAACACCATAACTTCCTACCACCATTAACACATGAATGGTTAACCAAAATTGTGAATCCAATACAGCTTGGACTTGATCCAAATTTTGGTTTAAATCAGTAATTTTGAGTATAATTAGTAGGATGATAGAGGATAAAGCAGCGGCAATTAACACGAATGTTTGTTTACGAAAAACTGAAAAGAAAAAGGTTATAAATGCTGTCACCCAAGGAACGTATAAAACAGTTTCAAACATATTTGAAACAGGGGGTCGCATTAAAATATAGCTTCTTAATAGAAGTAGAAAGGAATGACAGATAAAAGCTAAAACGAGCAATATCCAACCATAACGACAAAGTGATGTGTGAGGGTATTTATACGAGGCAAGAAATAGAAGAACGCTACAACAATATAATAAAATTAAAATGGAAATCCAAGGAAAATTGATATACAAAGCTTCCATCTTTAGTTGTAATAGGCTTGGATAATGAAGAGTTTTTCCATAAGCTTTTTGATATATCTGATTCGATAAGGGAGCATAAGCAATTAAAAGAGTCTCTTCGAATTTGTTTTCAATTGTTCTTAAAGTTAAAGGTTCTACATCATTTTGATAAGCTATCGTTAAATCTTTTGAAACTTGTCTTATTTTTTGAAAATTCTCATTTGAAAATGCGGTAAAGTTTTCAATTTCTTTAAATTGATTTGAATTGGAGTCATAGACCTGTATAAAAAGAGCATTTAAAGGAAACCAATCCATCATGGGTGGTTTTGCTGGAAGAATTTGAAGTAATTGTCCAGACTGCTTTAAACGTGTTAACAAGGGAAATTCTTCTTCGATGCTTTTTTGAATATCTTTGTTATTATATTTCAATTTTTGTAGTTGATAAATTCTTTTTTTTATTTGCTTTTCGATTTCAAAACTTGGTTTTGTGATCTTTAAAAAGTGTTTAAGTTTATTTTTTAAAGAAAGAAGATCTTCTTCAATGTTTTTATTCTCGTTTTTAGGGATTTCAAAGTTGATGACATTTGAAAGATCTTGATAGCTAAACCGATCTTGTTGTAATGAAAGCTCTAGAATGTTTTTTATTTTAGATGAACCAATCCAAAATAAAGGACTATTGGTAAATTCATGATTTCCTAAGCTGTTCAATTTTAATAAAAAATTTAAGCCAGAAGTAGACTCTGAATGGAATTTGTGAAGGTCTTTGCCTTTGATGATAGGGGAATGATACATTTCATATAGCCAAAGTTGTGAATAAGCAATTGCAGGACGAAAACGACCTTGATATAAAACAGGAAATTCACCATTCAATTCAGCCTGGATCGGATTTAAGTAGAGGAATAAATAAAAGATTGGTAAGAAATAATGCTTAAACATGAATATCCTGAAGGAGTTTTTTTATGACAAAAGAAGAAAGTGTGGATTATCGTATTGATGATAAAAATTTCAAAGGATTTTTTGCATATCCAGAAGGATATTCATCAACATCAACAGATTTTCCTACAGTTTTAGTCTTTCATGCTTGGATGGGACAAGATCAATTTGCTCGAGATAAAGCAAAGGCATTAGCACAAATGGGTTATATCGGTTTCGCTGTTGACTTATATGGAGATGGGAAGTGTGTATCTACAGCTGAAGAAGCTACACTATTGATGACGCCTTTTTTTGAAAATCGATCACTTTTACAAAAAAGAGTAAAAGGTGCATTTGAATTTATATCTCAATATAAACAGGTTGACAGTTCTAGAATTGGAGCAATAGGATTTTGTTTTGGTGGTTTGGCTGCCATAGAGTTATTGAGGAGTGGGGTTAATGTCAAAGCGGTCGTTAGTTTTCACGCTCTTTTAGGAAATAAAATGGGTCAAATAGAGGCGAAAACCGTGCCAATTGCTAAATCAATTGCTGGATCTTTGTTAATTTTACATGGATATGATGACCCACTTGTTTCTCATGAAGATATTTTGAATATGCAACAAGAGCTTAATCAAGCAAATGTTGATTGGCAAATGCATGTTTATGGTCACACAGCTCATGCCTTTACAAATCCACAGGCGCACGATTCAAAACATGGTTTGATGTATCAGTCAAAAAGCTGTAAAAGAGCTTTGGAATCAATGCAGGGATTTTTTAAAGAATTATTCAAAAAGGATTAGTGATGTTTTCTATTTCACCAGGATTTACCGCTCATTCAAATTCAATATTAAATAAACAAACTTTTAATAAAAATCCGATCGTTAAAAACAGAAAATTTCATTCTGAATATAAAGTAGATAAAGAAGGGAATACTCGTTTACATCGATTTTTATTTTCATTAAACAACTTAGAAAAAAATCCCAACACGAAAGCAAAGGAAATAATTTATAGTAAGGCGCTCATTGCAGTTGAACCGGCAAGTCTTAATCATCAAAATAAACAAGGCCTTAGCCCCGCATTTATTGCTACTTTTAAACAACGTTTTTCATTAATTAAACAATTTTTAAAGATGGGTGCTGATCCTTCACTTACAACACATAAAACATTTTTAGGCGATTCTTTGAAGCTCATTGATGTTGCTTTATATCATCGACACTTGGATTTATCTCAATTGTTACATGAATATGGAGAAGATATTCCTTCTGATTTAAATCCCTATCAATTTTTTGCTAAGACAACAGCACATTTAGAATCAATTTTCAATCATGATTTTAATGAATCTTATTGGGAACATGTGAAAGATAATCGAGAAGATAAAGACTTTAGTAGAAACATTAGACAAGGTAGTAAAGTTTTTTGTTCGAAATTTTCATCTTTTAGTTTTAAGGCTGCGCAAAATCCAATATTGATGAATAAAATGAACGATTTCGCAAACTACTTTTATGAAGTATACGGGCTAAAAGAAAGTCTATATAGAGGTGATACGATAGTGAGCACGCCTATGGGTGGTGAAATTCTTCAAGAAAATTACACTCAGATAAAAAAATTAAGCGAAGAAAAGGGATGGAATGCATTAATCGAGCAAGAGGTAGTTAGCTTAGAATCACCTAAAATGGTTAAAGTAGTTCAGAGCTATTGTCGAACTGCCAGATTGGGCAATGTTGATTTGGAAAACGAGCCTAAGCTAAAGTTAACGCCCATTCGAACTATATTTTTTGAAAATATGGTTAAATTACTAGAAAGTAATTATGCGTCAGGAATCACTTTAATTTCAGAATTTTTGAGATCGATGGATCAGAATTCACAGGTAGACATTCTTTCTACGATATCCTTAATCAAAATGTTAAATCTAAATAAGATAGACTTATCTTTGTGCTTATGTGAGATTTATTATGAAAATGAGAGGAATTTACAAAAGGGAAAAGATGTAGCGGTAAGAAAAGAATCTTTGTCATTGTTGCTTGATTACTTAAGTGAACAAAATTTAATATTTTATACAAATAAATACTGGGGGCCAGTTTCAGAGCAAGCGAAGCTTTGTTTAGCGGAATTATTAAAACATCTTTGATTTGTATTTGTGACGTCGACGTCACTCACTGGCGACGCATAACAAAATAAAAAAAACAAGATAAGCATGATCGCAAGCGGCAGGATGGGTAGGATAATAGGGAATGGATTTTCTTATCTGCATATCCTGCCGCTTGCGATGATGCTTATCTTGTTTTTTTTTTTTTGACGACATTGGATGATGCCCTGGGCTGTTGTAGTTTAAACCTTTAAGGCTATTAAGTATTAATATTTTTAACTATTTATTATTTTTAGCTTGTTGCGTATGCCTGTTCATCCTGCAATTTTATGATTCATTGGTTATTTACGCCCATAAGGCCGCAACCAGAATAACAATATAATTCCCATAAAAACAAACATAGCCCCAGGATAAGTTAGAAAATACTTAGCGGGATCCCTGTTAACAATTAATTGAACTCGTTTAATTCCATATTCATCAGAAGTTCCTATTCCAGATAAATAAAAACGATAACCATCCCAGGTTTCATATACTTGATTCATACTTAGCGTATGTGATAAAGGTTTTTGATTTTCGTGTGAAATAAGGATATCTCCCTCATAGCTATAAATTTGTTGGGTATTAGGATAAGGGATTTGTCGCGCTTCTCTTAAACGAATGCGATAAGGAATTGTATAAACTTGAGGTTGAAATCGCAGCGCATAAATGCCATTAAAAATTGGCCATTTAAATCCACTCATCGTTGAATCATAAGGTAAAGCAATTTTCTCTTTTAAGTTTTTTTTTGTATCGGTGACTTCTAATAAAATTCCAGGGCAGCAATCTTCTAATTTTTTAAGTGGATCTTCAGGAATGATTTTTAAAGTTAAAGGGGTCTCAAGAATAATTTTTTGATCAGTATCTATTTCAGAATTATTAAAATTTTCCTTAAAATAAGTGATTAAATGATCAAAATTTTCTTGAGGATCCTCTTGAGTTAATTTTAATGATCTTAAATCGATTTCATAAGCGCGAAATAAGGCTGATAATAATACTGCAGATTGTTGAACAGGTAAATTTCGACTTTTGTTTTCTAAAGGTGGAAAATAATCGATAATAGATAATAATTGGTTTGCTAAAAGATTTGGCGCAGATATTAAATTTTTATCTTTGATTTTTTTTTCAAGCTCTTTCGCGTATGGCCAGCGATTCTTTTTTAAACTGTCTAAATAATGTACCCCAGATTGATACGCCTCCTCCAATTGAATAAACATTTGCACCAACCATTGGCTAGCAGAAAAATCAGTTGGAGTGACTTCATTCCAATTAATGTTTTTTAAAGTGCGTTTCAGTGGTTCTGAAAGGCTTTGATCAGAATCGAATAAAAACGAACTTGTTTTATCCCATTCATATAAAAATTGGACGAAGATTTCCGCTAAATCTTGTTGAGATTTTTCTGAAGCTTTTTTTAGTAATACTAATGGAGGAGTAAGGTGAGATTCTTTTAGAAAGGCATCCCTAAGATTTTTTTTGAGAATCCAACAACTAGCGATTTCTTTTTCTTGTCTTCCTGAAGGAATTGAGAGAAAGGGGAGAATTGTTTGAACACTATATCCTCCAAATCCATGATCATAAGAATAAAGAGTTTCTAGTTGTTGTAAGTTAAATGATTCTTCATAAAATCTTCCATGTTGATCACAAGCTAATAATCGATTTTTTTCAACTTCATCGATAAAACAAAGGAGAGGATTATCTCTTTGTAGATCGATTGTGACAGGAGCTTCTTTCCATTTGGATTGACTTGAAAGGAGTAACGCATTTTCACCTTGTAATGGAAGTTGAAAATGATCTTCAAAATGATTTTGTTGATTTCTAAAAACAAATTCAAGATATGGGACAGAACTATTTTTCTCATCAGCTAAATGGAGTATTGTAGTCCATTGACCCCCTGCAAAATCAATTGAATTTTCAAGCGCATTTTTAAGAGATAGCTGGAGAAATATTGTTGGGTCTTTTTTATCAATGATCTTTATAGATAAGTTATTTAAGTATATAGCTGAAAGAAGGTTATTGGAAGTAGGATTGCTTAAAGCAATAACATTCCATAATTGGGGATTGTTCATTTTTAAGGGAATTAGAATACCTCTTGGAAACGGTTTTCCTATTTCCCAATTTTCAGCTGTTATAGGTGGTATTCCTCTAATGGATAACTGATTATTTTTAAACCAGGTTTCGTACTTTGGTTTTGAATGCGGTGTAAACCCAATTATTTTAAAGTTTAAATCATTAAATTTTTCTGGGAAAAATCGGTTTCTTTTCAATTGATTCAAAGCAAGGATTTCAACAGGATTTTTATGGTTTAATCCCTCGTTTTTTTCTATGCCTAAAGCATAAGTTTGAGGAAAAAGAAGTTGTTGATTCCCACTGCCTTCCCAAACAGGAAGATGCCCTTGTATGCCCCAAAAATTTTTGATCATTGTTCCACTAATGATCATTAATAATCCTAGATGCGTTAGCAGAAACGGAATATGCCGTTGTTTAAAAGGCCATCTTCTTAGCGCTGAAAAAAGGATGTTCACAAAAAATAGAATCAATAGAAGCATTAATAAAGGGCTTGAATAAATCCATTGAGCTGCGAATTGATGAGATTCAGTGTAGCTTTCGAGGAATGTACCAATAATCACTAAACAGGCTGTGCATGTAATGAGTGTGATCGCAAAATAGATGCCACCAAGAAAATGAAAGGCTGATTGAATAATTTTCATAAGGATAAGGGGAGTTCATCAATAAATTCGAAATGCTGTGCAAATATTAAAATATCTTCTCGATTTTTTGATACTAGTTCCGGTGGGCCCGTCACTTTAATGGTGAAGTCTGCTCGTTTTATTTGTGCTTGGTTGTCCTGATCATATTTTAAAGCACGATCGAAAAGCGGGGACAGTTGCATGCTCCAGCCCATCATAGTAATAGGTTCATGATTAATCATTCCTTCAACTTCAAAAAAATATCCGTAAAAACCACTTTGTGAACAAGAATTAGTAATTAGAGTTATAGAATTATAATGATCAAACTGTTTTTTCCATCTTTGAATTTGTGCTTGAGGAGGAATGCGTTGAGAATCATCGGAATAGGGAAAAGTATGAATTGTGATTCTAACCTGTTGATTATTTTCATGAATGAAAAATTCACAATTGGCTTTTTTTGTATCGAGAATAGATTCATTTTCAGAAGGGTCTTTACGGATCCAATTTTGAGGGACTGTTGTTTGGTAAAGGAGTGCTCTTGAATTAGGACTACCGTCATCTCTTGAAGAGAGGGGTTGAGTATGAAATATTTTTGATGAATTTGCAATTTCACAACTTGATAAATTCAAACATAAAATTAGCATGAATACCATGGAGCTTAAAAAACGATGATTCAGTTTGGAGTGCAGTGACTTGTCACCGCTTTCATGATGATTCGACTTGTCGAAGCTCGGAGTAATGCCAGGAAATTTTTTATCTGTAGTGTTACTTAACCAAATATTTGTATCGATTTCATTCATTTTCGACAAAAAACTCCAGATATTCAGTGAGGTAAGTAGAATTAACAAACAAGTAATGAGTTTAGTCTTTTTTTATTAATGTAAAAACTTTTTTCTCATTAATTTGATTGTCACGAATGAAGATTTTCAATGAGTTTTGACCTAAATGCACTGATTGATTATTCTAGTTGTCCTTCATCAAAATAAGGAAACAAAAAATGACTCTTTCATTCTCAGTATATACGAATCCACCAGAAGATTTTAATCCAGGATTACAAGCAGCAGGTTGTGTTTGTGAATGGGAAGATAAAATTCTTATTTTACAACGTAGTCCGCACAAATTTCAGGGAGGTAAATGGGCTATTCCGGGAGGGAAAATGGAAGGAAATGAAACTCCACGTTCTTGCGCGATTAGAGAAATTGAGGAAGAAGCAGGATTAAATATTGATGCTGATGATTTAGAAATGATAGGAAGCATCTATTGCCGATTACCGGATTTGGATTATATTTTTCATATTTTTAGAAAAAGATTTGTTACTTTGCCTAATATTAAAATTGGTATTGAAGAACATACACAAGGTGATTGGTTCACGGTGGAGGAAGGATTGAAATT
>JAUXSJ010000248.1 GCA_030679615.1 Parachlamydiaceae bacterium
GGGAAAACAAGATTTTTTCTTGGCCAGTCCCTTGAGCATAAAGTTTTATTTCTTTTAAGCGAAGATCTGGAAAAAGAACTGAAAGAGTAAAAGGAAATTGTTCGGCATAAATATTTTCATTATTTTTTGGGATTAGCCAAATATTAAATATAGTATATAATATTATTTATCCATTTAATTTAATGATTATTTTTTTATTAACATCTATTGTTGAAATTTCTTATTTTTTAAAAAAAAATGATAAATTTAAACACATTTTTTCAAAAAAAATATTAACAAATCTTTACAAAGATAGTTTTTTTTATATATCTCTAATTATTTCTATAGTTGCGCTTTTATGTTGGAGATATTTTGAAATTCCTAATAAAGATTATAATTTACATCTTAATTCTTGGTTAGAAAAAATATTTTTAGCTTTTTCATTTGCATTTTTTAATGCTTTTTTGGAAGAAGTTATTTTTAGAAAATATTTTTTAAAATCATTTCTTAATTTTTTTACACAAAATATAAGTATTATAAACCAAGCTATATTATTTGGATTAATTCATTATAATGGAATTCCTTCAGGTCTATTAGGAATAACGCTTGCATCAATTTATGGATTTATAATGGGTAAACTATCAATGAAATATAATGGAAATCTTTTGCCTCCTATCATCCATCATTTTATAATTGATATTGTTGTTTTTATTTTAACTAACGTATAAATTAATTTAACTATATCGTTTATTAAAAGAGATAAAAAAATTAAAAGCCTTTCATATCAAATATTAAACATTATCACGATATATTGCCGCCGAACCCTTACATCACACAATGTTAAAATGAAATTCCACGTGGCAAACCCCATGGCTTTACGTTTGTACTATAAAAAATTTACTTAATTTCCTTATCAGGTAAAAAGCCACCCACTTGTGCTTCCCAAAGAATTTTGTAAAGCCCATTAAGCATAAGTAAATTTTTATGCGTTCCATCTTCAACTATTTTACCTTTATTAAACACCAAAATACGATCCATATGAAGTAAAGTCGATAAACGGTGTGCAATCACAAGTGTTGTCTTGTTTTTCATCAATCCCCATAAAGAAGATTGAATATCATTTTCCGTAACAGAATCCAATTGAGACGTTGCCTCGTCCAAGATTAAAATAGGTGCATTTTTAAGCATGGCACGCGCGATAGCAATTCGCTGTCGTTGGCCACCCGATAATTTAACACCACGCTCTCCAACAAGTGATTGATATCCATTATTTAAATTTTGAATAAACTCATGGATATGTGCTTGTTTTGAAGCCGTGTAAATTTCCTCTTCACTTGCATCAGGTTTTCCATAAGAAATATTTTCTAAAAGAGTCCTATGAAACAAAGAAGGATCTTGAGGAATAGTCCCTATAGCCTCATGCAACGAGTTCTGCGTGCATTCTTTTGTTGATTGGCCATCAATCAAGATAGTACCTTCATCTATTTCGTAAAGCCTTAAAATAAGATTCACAAAACTCGTTTTACCACTACCTGAATAACCAACAAGACCTACTTTTTCACCACCATTAATGCGAATAGATAAGTTATGGAACAAAGGATCTGTATTTTTATAACAAAATCTTACATTATCAAAATCTATTTGACCTTTTCTTACGATTAAAACTTTCGCATTTTCATTATCAACAATTTCAATTGGCGATGTTATCATTTGTAGTGCTTGCGTAATTCTACCTAATTTTTTTGAAAAATCAGAATATTCAAGGGCCAACATCCAAAAAAATTGTACAACTGACAAATTAATTGTTAAAACAAGGACGAAATCACCAACGGAAATCATATTATTTTTAAAATCAATAATAAGATTATAAAGAACTATAGATTCAGTTATTC
Source organism: Parachlamydiaceae bacterium (assembly GCA_030679615.1). Lineage (GTDB taxonomy): Bacteria > Chlamydiota > Chlamydiia > Chlamydiales > Parachlamydiaceae > JAUXSJ01. The sequence continues at coordinate 1,872 of JAUXSJ010000248.1, forward strand.
CGTATGAAAGTCCATAAACAAACCAAATCCAAAAATATGTCCATTGCATTTTTTGTTCAGCAAACACAGAATCCCTTAACGTTTTGTTTAAATAGTTTTTTTCATTATTTTGTCGTGCAAACAAACGTACTGATAAAATATTAGACAATGTATCAACTATTTTACCCGTGATAAGCGATCCAAACTCAGATAAGATGGTCGATTCAATTTGAAGTTTTTTAGAAACAATAACTGCATAAATCATAAAACTTATGGCCCAAACCATAAGCAACAATGCAAATTTTATACTCACAATCCATAGAACCAAAATAGCAACTATAACTCCTAAAAATCGACTTAATAATCGATCTATGCCGGTTTGGAGCAACTCAGGAATATTTGAGGTCAAAATAGTTAGTTTAGTAGCAATACTTCCAGAAAAATTATTTTGGTAATAGTAATGGCTATGTCTTAAAATATAATCAAAAATATTGTTCGCAATTTTTTGACGCAATCGAGGAATCATCACAATTTCAACAAAATAGCCATAAAGCCTAAAAACAAAAATCATACTAAGCCCTAAGGAAATATAGCCTATTGAAGGCAACAAAAGATATGAAATAGCCTCAGCTCTTACACCTTCTGAAACACGATCGAGCATAATCTTAATGAAATATGGTGAAAGTGATGCATTAATAGACCATAAAACGGAAGTAAAAACCATTATAAAAATACTAAATTTAAATTTGGAAATACTTCGTAAAACAAAATTCAAACTTTCTTTGGATGTAACTATATGCATGCTAAACTTTATTTCCATTCATAATCCAAAAAACAGACACACTTCTTAAAAAAGATTTATCAAGTAATTCTATAGATGATATTATTTCGAATAAATT
>JAUXSJ010000250.1 GCA_030679615.1 Parachlamydiaceae bacterium
CATTTATTACGACGCCAAGTGCTTCAAAAATTAAAAAAACCTTTGATTGTATTTACCCCAAAAGGTCTTTTAAGACATCCTTTATGTTTAAGTCCTTTAAAGGACTTTGAGAATGGGGCGTTTTTAACTCTCATTGACGATCCAAATCAATCAAAAAATCCACGTCGTCTTGTGTTTTGTTCCGGAAGGATTTACTACGACTTAGAAACAGTAAGAAAGAAAGAAGGGATTCAAGATATTGTTTTGGTAAGAATTGAGCAATTATATCCTTTAGATACTCTCAGAATAAAAGAAATTATCCAGAAATATGGATCGTTTAAAGAATGTCTTTGGGTACAAGAAGAACCAAAAAATATGGGAGCATGGAATTACATTTCGCATCCATTACAAGATCTCCTTCCTGAAAATATGCGGTTAATTTATGTCGGAAGAGAACAAAGCGCAACTCCGGCAACAGGTTTTTTGACTAAGCACAAGAAAGAACATGCTCAAATCATGCAACAGGTTTTTAAAATATGAAGATTGAAATTAAAATCCCTAGTTTAGGGGAGTCCATTTCAGAAATTACAATTGGACAAATTATTGCTCCCAATGGATCGACTGTGAAGGCAGATTCGGAAATTCTTGAAATGGAAACGGATAAGGTGAATCAATTGCTTTATGCTTCTCAAGGGGGTACTTTAACGTTAACTGTGAAATCGGGTGATCAAGTTCAAATTGATCAAGTTGTAGGGTATATTGAAACTTCTGCAGCATCAAAACCTGAAGCTGAATCAAAAAGTTCTCCAAAAAAAGAAACACCTTCCATAGAAGAAATTAAAAAGGAAGAACCGAAAGAGAAAAAAATAGAAAAACCTGTGAATGAAGAGTCTCAAAAAGTGACAGACGGAAATGTTCGCCGTTTTCAGAAAGAAGATTTATTGGCTGAATTAAAAGAAACACCGATTTCAAAAGAATCTTCGAGTGAACAGAAATCTTCGCAACCCATACAATTACAATCTTCTTCTGATGGTTCTCGTGAATCTAAAAGGCCAATGTCGAAAATTAGAAAAGTGATCGCTTCTAGATTAGTTCAAGCACAACAAACAATGGCCATGTTAACCACATTCAATGAAGTGGACATGACTCCAATTATGCATTTAAGAGAGCGATATAAAGAGACATTTATTAAAAAATATGGCTCAAAATTAGGTTTAATGTCTTTTTTTGTTAAAGCTGTTGTTTCTGCTTTGAAACAGTTTCCTGACTTAAATTCTTATATTGATGGCGATGAAATTGTTCATAGAAATTATTACGATATTGGAGTAGCAGTCGGAACAGAAAAGGGTGTGATTGTTCCTGTTATCCGAAATGCAGATCATTTGACTTTTGCAGAAATTGAACAATCTCTTGAAAATTTTGCAAAAAGAGCTCGTGAAGGAAAACTTGAAGTGAGTGATTTGCAAGGTGGTGGATTTACAATTACGAATGGGGGTACATATGGATCACTTTTATCGACACCTATTTTATTGCCTCCGCAATGCGGTATTTTAGGGATGCATAAAATCGAAAAACGCCCTGTCGTGATTAATGACGCTATTGTGATTCGATCCATGATGTATCTTGCTTTAAGTTATGATCATCGACTCATTGACGGAAAAGAGGCCGTTTCCTTTTTGGTACATATAAAAAATATGTTGGAAGATTCTTCACGCTTATTGCTTGAAATTTAAGGAATCCATATGAGTGAACAATATGATCTAGCGGTCATTGGATCTGGTCCTGGTGGATATGTCGCTGCGATTAGAGCAGCTCAATTGGGATTTAAAACCGTTTGCATTGATAAAAGAGGAACCTTTGGAGGCACTTGTTTAAACGTTGGATGTATTCCTTCTAAAGCTTTACTTCAAGCAACTGAAATGTTTGCACATCTTAATCATCAAGCGAAAGATTTTGGGATTGAAATAACAAATGCTTCAATGAATTTTTCGAAAATGATGGAAAGGAAGAATCAGGTCGTTAAAACTTTGACAGATGGTATTGCTGGTCTTTTTCGTCGTCATGGAGTGCATGTTCTTAATGGAGAAGCGCAATTTTTAGATCCTCATCGACTTAAAATTACCCAAAGTGAATCGACAGTAGAAATTCAAGCAAAGTATATTTTAATTGCGACAGGGTCAGAATCTATAGAACTTCCTCATTTGCCATTTGATGAAAAAAAGATTATTTCATCAACAGGAGCTTTAAGTCTTTTAGAGTGCCCGAAAGAACTTCTTGTTATTGGTGGCGGAGTCATTGGCGTTGAGTTAGCCTCTGTATATCAAAGATTGGGTGCGAAAGTGCCGATTATTGATATGATGGATCGATTGGGTCCAGGATTGGATTTAGCTCTTTCAAAACAGCTATTGCAATCTTTAAAAAAACAAGGAATTGATTGCTGGCTATCTTCAAAAGTGGTTTCAGCTGATTTAAAATCTAAGGATGCGGTTCTTTCAATTGAACAAAATGGTCAAACCATTCAAAAAAACGGTGATATTGTTTTAGTAGCGGTTGGTAGAAGACCATTTACAAAAGGATTACAACTTGAAAAAGTTGGGATTCAATTAGATGCAAAAGGTTTTATCATCGTAGATCAAAATTTTCGAACAAGTCAAAAACATGTTTTTGCAATTGGCGATACTATTGAAGGGGTAATGTTAGCTCATCGTGCTTCTGCAGAAGGGGTAGCTATCGTTGAGGCCTTAAAAGGTGGAAATCCAATCGTGAATTATTTAGCTATTCCAAATGTAGTTTATACAAATCCTGAAGTTGCTTCCGTGGGACTAACCGAAGAAGAATGTCAACAGGATCAAATGGAAATAATAGTTGGAACGAGTTTTTTTAGAGGTAATCCACGAGCCCGTTGTATGGATGAAACTGAAGGTTTTGTAAAGATAATAGGAGATAAACATACTGGAAGATTAATAGGAATGCATATAATTGGACCACATGCATCTGAATTAATTTCTGAAGGTATGTTAGCTATACAAAATAAGGCTTTAGTTGAAGATTTAGCAGAAGCACCACAAGCTCATCCGACACTGAGCGAGGCGATTAAAGAAGCTGCTTTAGAAGCATTAGGTAGAGCGATACATCATTAGAATAGGTCTTAAATACTTCCTGAGGAATGATCATGATTCATTTTTTTTTAATGTTAGGCATAAATTTTGTAGTGGTCGAAGCGTTAATGATTTTATTTTGGGTGCTTTATTTGGTCAGGAAAAATGTCAGCGTGATTGACATTGGATGGGGAATTGGATTTATACTGGCAGCTTTGACCGATTTTATTCTTGGAGATGGATATTTGTGGAGACAAGTTTTGGTACTGTTAATTGTATCCTTATGGGGATTACGTTTAACAATGTATTTGGCAGGTCGATTTATTCCAGATCGAGATGACCCACGTTATCGGATGGTTTTAGAAAATTGGGGTTATATCAAATCGCCTATTTTCCAAGTGCTTGGATTATTTTTATTTCAAGGTCTATTAATTACAGTATTATCGATTCCTTTTATTTTAATGAACCAGAACGTATTGCCCTTTTTTAGTGCTGGTGAAGTGTTTGGGTTATTAATTTGGGCAATTGGGCTTGTAGGAGAAACTGTTGCAGATAGTCAATTGAGTCAATTTAAAGATGACTCTAATCACCATGGTCAGGTTTGTTCAGTAGGTTTGTGGAAATATTCTAGACACCCGAATTATTTTTTTGAATGGATTGTGTGGATAGGATATGCGGTAATGGCATTTTCTGCTCCTTGGGGTTGGTTGGGAATGATATCTCCTGTTTTGATGATAATTTTGTTGTATAGAGTGTCTGGAATTCCGTATTCGGAAGCGCAAGCCTTGTCAACAAGGGGTGAAGCTTACGAAGAGTATCAAAGAAATACCAGTAAGTTTTTTCCTTGGTTTAGTTATCCTTCATGTAAGTGATTTAAAACCTATTGTTTAATTAAAACCCAGGCTTGATTATCCTGAAAGGCTTAAATTACAACAGCTCAGGGCATCGCCTAATGTCGTCAAAATAAAAAACAAGATAAGCATGATCGCAAGCGGCAGGATATGCAA
>JAUXSJ010000254.1 GCA_030679615.1 Parachlamydiaceae bacterium
ATGTTTTTTGATTTTACGCGCGGGGACGCCACCATATATTTCCCCAGCATTTGTTGCACCTTTAAAGACACTATTGGCAGCAATTAATGTACCATGGGCGATGTCAGCACCCGGTAGGATCGTGCAGTGCGCTGATATCCATGAGCCACTCCCAATCTTTACGGGTTTAATGTCAATTGGAGGGCCATAAAAGTACGAGCCGTTGGCATAGGAGTGGTTGGCGGTAACGACAACCACATAAGGCCCAAAAATAGTATTATCGCACACTTCGATATCTTCATAGCCCATAAACCAGCAACCTTTTGCGATATATACATTGTTGCCTAAGCTTATTTTACTTGGGTTGTAAAACGTGATGTCTCGCCCAAGTGTGACACCTTTTCCACAAGACTTGAAGAATGGCCGTACCAATGTACCTCGCAATGCCATGAAGAATACATTATCCGGTATCCAGTTTGTTAGAATCAATACAAAATGTAGAGGCCAATCATATCGCAATATTCGCTTTAGTTTATTCATGGATGGCTTGAATTAATTTTTTTGTTTGAACCTCTAAGGTGTTTTCCATTGCCAGATTACGACCACTATTTATCAATTTAACATGCAGTTCAGGATTTTCCAACAGATTAACTACTGCAGATAAAATTTCGTCAACAGATTTTGGCTCAATTAATAATGCGTGTTTTTCATTTTCTAAATAATATGGAATAGCTCCTACTTTGGTAGTTATGACTGGTAAATTTTGAGCCATAGCTTCCCAAATAGTTCTTGGAAAACCTTCGTGATAACTCGGTAAGACATAAATGTCAGCAGAAAAGTAGACCAGATTAAGTTCTTTACCAATTTTTATTTTTCCATGATTGATAAATAAATCTTGCATGTGGGAATTTGTGAAAATCTGTGACAGACCCTTGATCACATCATCTTTTCCGTCGGTTTGCCATCCAGCAACATGCAATTCAAATCGTCTGTTTGTAAATGCTCTATTTAATGCGACTGTGGCTAAAGCAAGTTCCTTTAATCCTTTGGCCCAATCAAAACGTCCTGTATACAATAATTTAATGGTTTCACTAAAAGGTTTGATTGATGAACTTACAAAAGAATCTTTATTTAATGTCGTCGTTTTAACTAGGTGGACTGAAGAGGCTAATTCAATAAACTTTTGATATAGCACAGGGCTATTTACGACAACTTTAGACCCTTTTAAGGCTTTTAAAAACCGTCTTTGATTTCGTCCAAGATATAGCCAAACCGCAAAGTCACGCATGGACTTTATTTTCATAGATTTTCGGCCCTCTCCATAATCTCCTACGACCATATAAACCAGCCTGTTTTCTTTAACGACATGTTTAAAGTAAGGCGCAAGGGGTGAAGGAGAACGAACAATTAAGCAATCCAAATCAACATGAATTATTTTATCAATATACTTTTTATGATTGATATCTCGCTCCCATGCCGGTGTTTCATTTCCAAGGTCATGAAACGTTATAGCCTGTTCACAAAGTTGATAATCTTGATCCGAATTTTTTCTTCTACTTGTTTGAAAAAATAAATGTAATTGCTCGCAATTCCTAGCTAATTCATCAATAAAAACACCAATGTAGCCTGGTAGATAAACTTGACCTTCAGCTTGATATGCAATAGAGTGATAGAAAAATCCTAGTTTCATAGTTTAGGTATTACTCCGAATTGATTCTTAGCAAGGATTGCCGAGGAAACCCCCAGTAGAAACCAGTAATTGGCCCCGGTTAAAGAAGCTATGGAATATAAATGGATTGTAACCCCTAAGAAGCTGACTAATATCAAAAATTGCGATCCGTATCTTTGAAAACGACCCATCCATAAGATAAAGAGTATCCTCCATAAAATCGGAATGATAAGCAATAGAAACAGAGAAAAACCTATCAAACCAGTCTCCGAAACATACTCTGCATATCCATTGTGTCCAGATCGGGTATTGTAATACTCTCTAGTTTCTCCGCTAAGACGATAAAATTGCGCCGTATATAATTTATCAAGGGGAGCATCGAAACTTGTGAAATTCCCATACCCGATACCAATTAGTGGATGGAGTTCAATAATTTCATGTGCTTTAGTTACCATCAACTCGCGAATAAGCCATGACTTATCCAAATCTAAGTCCCCCTCTATTCCTGTTTTTGTAAGTAAGCCCGCAAAACGAGGGCTGAAAGTTTGGACATAAGGAGCTATGAAACCTCCAATACGGTACAGATTTTCAGATGTGAAAGCACCACTAAAAGTGGCAATTGAAACCATAACAACCGCGGACTTTAGTAAATAAGTGACTTTTGGGTACAATATCGCATAACTTACTATTCCGATTAGCAATCCAACAACAGCTCCTGCTCGCCCATTTGTCAAAAGCAAATTTAATATTACACCCAAAGTGACCCACGGGACTGACTTTTTTCCATATAAATTAAAAAAATAATAATATATAAATCCCGAAAATGCAATGCTGTTAAATACAAACCCATTGCGAGTCATGCCTGTATTAATACTGAATAAAGCTAGATCCAATCGGAATGAGAGAAAATAAAATCCGATTATCTGAGCGATATAACCCCAAAATATAAATTTAGAAATAGCTTTGATGTTAATGTAGTTATACCACGAATAGAAATAAATGCAAATTAAAAACCAATAGGCATACCTTAGGGCAAACAAAGTAGAACTTACCATCGAAGCCCTGCCTGGTAATAGTTCAGGCTGTAAGATAGTGGAAGTTATTCCAAGTAAAAACATGACAAAAATCAATTTAAATATTCTTGTATTGTAATTAAATATATATCCATTGTGCCTGTAAGTTTTATGGAGTATCCACAGAAAAACATAGAAGTACAAGCTATTCCCCAGCACTTCAGTACCGGGAAAAGCTAACAGAAATGCAAATAAATTCAGCGCCCGTTGAATAGAGGGGCTATTGAATGCGTATTTAGACTCTATATTCATTTAAATCTTGGTGACATCTTATACATGCCATGCTTAAAGAAAGATTATTTAGTTAAATTAAGTGAAATTAGGTTTTTTAATGTATTTAAATGGATATTTTCGTGCTAGGTTCCACCCCTGCAAAGTACCAAAAAACAAGTTACGCCGCACCTCATTTTGGTCAAAGCAGTAATTTATTCCTAATCCCATAAATCGCCAAAAAGTATACCAGTGGTAATGCAGATTGACATATAGT
>JAUXSJ010000269.1 GCA_030679615.1 Parachlamydiaceae bacterium
AAAAACAAGCCCAGACTAAAGTCTAGGCTACATTTTATCATTTGAAGCCTTTCAGGCTAATTAATTAACTGTGTTCAACACAAGAGATTATCGCTTAACGCTTATGTTATGTGATAAATAGATATTCAGTATGATGGTGAATTTTTTCATTGTGGCGTTGTTTTAGAGATGATCACACTTTAAATTAAAAAGCTTATGAATACTTATGCATTCTAACTTGCTCATCGTTGGAATATTAACTATTGGTTTTGCATTAGCAAGTCTATTTGCTTATATCAGTCAACGTCTTAAATTAAATGTCATTATAGGCTATTTATTAGCTGGTTTCATTATCGGACCCTATTCACCCGGATTTGTAGCCAACATCGAAATTGCAGAACAACTTGCAGAAATTGGAGTGATTCTAATGCTTTTTGGCGTAGGGATGCACTTTAAAATCGAAGATTTAATCCGTGTAAGAAACATTGCTATTCCTGGTGCTATTGGTCAAACCTTTTTTGCAACAATTGTAACAATGTTGATTGTTCACAGTGTAGGTTGGACGTTAGAAGCTGGATTAATCATCGGTTTATCAATAGGTGTTGCAAGTACAGTTGTTTTAGTTCGAATATTATCTGATAATAAAGTCCTTAATACTACAAAAGGTCATATTGCAGTTGGGTGGTTGATTGTAGAAGACATTTTTACTGTGATTATTTTAATTTTTTTACCAACAATTGCCGCATTTTCTGCGGGTGAGGACCTTTCTTTTTTTAATATTGGAGTAGAAATTATTGCTGTTATTGCAAAGTTTTTCATTTTAGCTTTGTTGATGTTTACATGGGGCCAAAAAATTATAGATTATATCTTAACTAAGGTTGTACAAGTACGTTCAAATGAATTATTTACACTGACAATTCTTGCTCTTGTTTTCGTAATTGCTACTGGATCATCCGTGGTATTTGGAACTTCAATTGCTTTAGGTGCTTTTATTGCTGGTATGGTGATTGGAAAAACCACTGTGAAGCATCAAGCTGCAGCAAATGCCTTACCTTTAAAAGATATTTTTGCTGTTGTTTTTTTTCTATCCATTGGGATGCTTTTTAATCCAGCAGCAATTTTGACGAATTTTGGTCTATTTGTGGGATGTATTTTTGTTATTTTAATTATCAAGCCTCTTGTAGCTTATTTAATCACATTATTTTTGGGTAATACATTAAATACAGCACTGACAGTGGCGATTTCATTAGCGCAAATTGGAGAGTTTTCATTCATTTTAGCAGAAGAAGCAATGAGCTTTAAACTTATTCCTGAAGAAGGATTTGATATTCTTGTTGCCTGTGCTCTCGTATCTATTTCCCTTAATCCAATATTTTTTAAAATGATAGGATCCTTAGAATCCACTATTAAAAAATTTAATTTTTTTAAAGGATCTAACCATGATTTTTTGAATCAGATTAAAGAGAAAAAAAAGTTATCATCAAAGGTCCTGATCATAGGATTTGGTCAGATTGGAAAAGAGATAGCAAAAACTGTAAAAAGATCCGGTTTTATTCCTGTCATTATTGAACAAAATATCAATACAATTTCGGGTATGGAAGAACATGAAATGATTTTATTTGGGGATGCGGCTGATTCAAGTATTTTAAAAGATGCTTATATTGAAGAAGCAAGTTATTTGTTAATTACAACGTCAGAAATAACTAAAATGATGAAAATTATTCAAGCAGCTCGTTATGCTAATCCAGAAATTCAAATTATTGCGCATGTTGAAAGCACTTCAGACGTTCATTTATTAGAAGAATTAAATGTTGAGTGTATTTGCACTGAAAATGAATTATTAAAGGCGTTTACAGCTTTAACAAAACAGGTTTTAATTAAGCTCCAATAATAATTTTAATCGACTACATCATTACTTTTTATCACATTGCAGCATCTCCTTGCATATAAAATCAAGCATCGTTCAATTATGTTATGCTATTTATGAATAGAACTTCGTTCTATAACTACAGAAATAAGTTAAAATTTAAAAAAATAATTTATTGACAAGGGGGTGTTCGATTTTTTAGGATATAATTTTAATTTAAAAACAGTGACTTATGTTTTATAAATGGATATTATTTTTATTGATTGGAATTTGGATAAGCAATGATGCTTTTGCTTTATCTTCATCACATCAAGAGGTATTTGGGGTAGTTCATGCCGATGGCCAACCTTTAGCAAATGCAAAAGTCAAGTTATTTAAAATAAATTCAAGTAATAGCCGTTTACTAGAAGAATCTCACACAAATCAAGAAGGTATTTATCAGATTTCTTTTCATGCGAAATCGAAATCACAATTATATTTATTGGCATATGATAATGATAGACCTGAAATTATTTTGGGAACTGCTTTTCAATTAGATAGCCAGCTAAATCAAATTGAAGTAAATGAATTAACAACTGTTGCAACGGTTTATGCTTTAGCTCAATTTATAGAAAAAAATAAAATTTTTGGTCCCAATCCTGGGAGGGAAAATTCTGTTTCTTTGATTAAAAACCTTGTTGATTTAACTGATGGAACACCAGGAAGTGTGATTTCAAATTTTGAAAATGGGGATTTGGGTAATCTACGTAGCACAAGAGCTTTACAAATTCAAAATACTCTTGCAAATTTAATTGCGGGGTGCATTGCGAATTCTAAAAACTGTAAAAAATTGTTTGCATTGCTGTCTGAAAATGGCGAAAAAGTAACAAATACCTTTGAAGCTATTCACAGTATTGCAATGAATCCATTTACACAGAATAACATCTCTCTTTATAATTTAGCCTTAAAAGAATTGATTTATACACCATCACTTGAGTTGCCACCAGAATCATGGACACTGGTATTACATTATGTTCAAGGTGGATTTTGCGCACCAGGAAGAACTTATTTTGATTCAAAAGGAAATGTTTGGAGCAATAACAATTTTAATCCACCATCCGGAATTTCGCCTAATACACCAGGAAAACAAATAACCGTTTTAAATCCTCGAGGAATGCCAATATTAGGTAGTCCAATATTTAGTCCCTTCATCAATGGTTCTGGATATGGTATTTCCATTGATAAAAATGATTTTGTTTGGATTGCAAGTTTTAATGGCGGCCAGATTGCTCAGTTTACGCCGAATGGTATTTTGGCTAAGCATTCAGCAGGGCTTAATTTTCCAATGGGTATTGCTATTGATCAAAAAAATAATTTATGGATTGCTAATATGGGGGGACCTAAAGAACCTACAAACCCTGGTTCTGTAACTGTCTTTCTTAAAGGAGATCCTGAAAAGCGGATTGAAACCAATGTAGGAATTTATAAACCCTTTAGTCTTGCTATTGATGATCAAGGTCGCTGCTGGGTAGCAAATGGAGGTTTTTTTCCTACTGGTAGTGTGACAATTTTAGAATTAACAAAAAATAATGAAATTGAAGTGCTACAAGATCGATTGCCTAAGAATTCGAATGATAACATTCCTTCTGAATCATCCATTGGATTTCCAGGTCATCTATCTTCCCCAAAAACAATTGCTATTGATGGGTATGGGAATGGTTGGGTGAATAATTTCTTTATTCCACAAGTGACTTTTGTTGATAAGAAAACATTTGAAGTCATTAACTATGATCTTGATCCAAAATCTAGAGGTTGGGGCCTTGCAGTAGATGGAGATAATTTAATCTGGGCAGCAAGTTTTAGTAATTCATTTAACGGTCCTTTTTTTCATGCACCCCCTGTTGTTTCTGTTTTAAATGGACAGAAAAAAAATCGTGGGCAATTCTTATATAGTTTTTCTAATCCTTCTTTCCAGCATTTAACCTCACTTCAAATTGATTCCTCAGGAAATGTATGGGTTGGCAATAATTGGGGGTTAGATTCTAAACCGGCATTAGGAATAATAACTGGCGGGGATGGGCTAGTTCAATTTATTGGGGTGGCCACACCAGTGAAAACACCTTTACTTGGTGAACCGGTGAATCCATCGAAAAAGCGGGTTAAGCATCATCACCATAATTGTTATAGAGGGTAAGATTAAAATTCCTCATTTTTGACCGTGCTAAAGCTCTCGCGATTTAATCTTCGTAAATGATCTAGTATTAAAAAATAAGTTCGTTAACGACGATTGAAATAGCGAGACTTTAGCAATGTGAAAAATATGAAATTTTAAATTTAATCGATTATATTAGCTTTATTCATTAATTCATTAAAACGCTCATTTTCTAAATTAATTTTATTATTTTGTTCCTCAATAGCATTTTTTTGTTCTTCAAGGTTTTTTTGAATTGTTTCTTGTAGTTCAAGTTCGCGTGCTTTAGCAGCATTTTTTACATCAGGAAGATTTAAATAAGCATTTACAGTTTTATTACCAAATTTACTTAGTTTTGCACTAATGAAAATTAGGCCTAAACTTAAAATAAAAACAAACTTTATTTTGTTGATGTTAGAAAAAACATTTTTTGGCATAAGTACTTCTAATGCTTGGCCTAAGTCTGTTATATTAGAAAAAACAAAATCTAATGATAGCTTTGCCCCAATATAAAAGCCTCCACCAAGTGCAAGTCCATATCCACTAATTATACTAATGACACTTGCCATCCTGGCGGCTTTTTCTGATAGATTTTCATTTCTCCTTGCTATAACTACATCTGGATCATTTTTTTTTGGCGATGGTATTTTTGTAAAATTATGGATAACTCTAGCACATGTTCCAGAAATTGTAGTACCAACTGCACCACCAGCAAGAGCGAAAGGTCCGACAGCTAAAAACATTTAAACTCCTTTTTTTTATTTTTAAATTATATTAATTATTAAACTATTTTAGTAAACAATAAAATATTATTAATAAAATTTCAATCTAAAAATTAAATAATTAATAAAATTAGTTTGGTAATTAACGTAATTTGCAAATAACTAAGTTAAATTAAATTTTTATCGTTATATCGTTTCCATCGTTAATTTTTCTTCTAGATTCGATTTATTTAAAAGTAAAATTAACGATGGAAACGACATAACGATATAATGATATAACGATAAAAATTTAATTTAACTTAATTTGTAATTTACAATAATTCTATGAAGGTGAATTTGACTCAGCCTTCAAGATATTTAGGAAAGTTTTTGTTTCTGCGACGACGACACCAGATAAAGCACAAAGTGCAATTAAATTAGGAAATGCCATCAGTCCATTAAAAATATCCGATATTTTCCAGACGATTTCTAATTCTAAAATTGCTCCAGGAATAATAAATAAGACAAAGAGAACTCGATAATAAGGGACTGCTTTTTCACCAAATAAGTATTCGATGCATTTTTCACCATAGTATGACCAGCCTAACAATGTCGTAAATGCAAATAAAATTAATCCAATGGTGACGATGAACCCTCCGCCTTTCAATACAGATTCAAAGGCTGTAACAGTCATGGTAGCGCCTGTTAAAAGTTTTCCTTCTTCATCCAAAATTCCAAAGACACCCGTAACACCTAAAACTAATCCAGTGACAGAACACATAATGATCGTCGCTAAAAAAGATCCTGTCATCGATACCATGGCTTGTCGACCTGGTAAATCCGTCTTCGCTGCGGCAGCTGCAATTGATGCTGTTCCAAGGCCAGCTTCGCTAGTCATTAGCCCGCGACTCACACCTACTTGTAGAGCGATCAAAAGAGTCGATCCTAGGAATCCACCAAAGGCTGCTTGTCCGGTAAAAGCATGAGAAAAAATTGAGTAAACTGTTTCAGGAATTTTATCGTAACTTAGAATAAGAATGATCAACGCACCTAAAATGTAAAAAACCGCCATAAAAGGAACTAAATATCCCGCGACTTTTCCGATGCTTTTGATTCCACCAATTAAAGTTAATCCTGTTAATAAAGCAACTACACAACCTGTTATCCAAGGTTCAATATTAAAAGAGGACTCTAAAACATCGGCAACCGAATTAGCTTGAAGCATATTTCCGCCACCTAATGCCGCTATCGCACCAAAAAAAGCAAAAGAAATGGCTAGCCATTTCCACTTTAGGCCTTTTTCAATGAAATACATGGGGCCTCCACACATTTCACCTTTAGCATCTTTTTCTCGATACTTGATTGCCAGAAGTGCTTCCGCATATTTTGTGGCCATTCCAAGAAGGGCAGTAACCCACATCCAAAAGAGAGCTCCCAATCCACCTACTGTAATCGCCGTAGCTACTCCAGCAATATTTCCAATCCCAATAGTGGCAGCTCAAGCAGTCATTAAAGACTGAAAATGAGAGATATCTCCTTCACCTTCAGCTTCGGGATGCTTTTTGCTTGGAGTAAATACAAGTTTAAGTGCATAACCAAGATAACGTAATTGTAATCCTTGCAATACTAATGTCAAATAGATTCCAATACCAGTTAAAAGCACAAGTAAAGGTGCGCCCCATACCCAACGATAAGCAGCGTCGATAAAATTTAATAAAAATTCATTGATTGAATCAGGCAATTGATGTCTCCAAATATCGATAAAGATTATTCATCCGCTTTCGCTCGATGGATGCTGGATAAAAATGCTTTAGTTTCTTTTACAATCACTCCAGATAAACATATTAAGGCAATGAGGTTAGGAATAATCATGAGACCATTGCTAATATCTGCGAGTTGCCAAGCTGTTTCCATTTCTAAAACTGCTCCTGGAATAACAACTAAAGCAAATAAGATTCGGTAAACAATAACAGATTTTTCTCCAAAAAGATATTCACAACATTTTTCACCATAAAAAGACCAGGCTAATACGGTTGTGTAAGCAAATAAAATTAATCCAATGGTAACAAGGTACTCACCACCAGGAATATGTAAATTGAATGCTGCAATAGCTAAGGATGCGCCTGTAAGAACTTGTCCATTTTCATTATAAGTACCAATTAATCCTGAAATAGCTAAAACCAATCCTGTCATAGTGCAAACAATGACTGTGGAAATAAGAGCTCCGGTCATTGTAATCATTGCTTGTCGCCCAGGACTATCGGTTTTTGCAGCAGCAGCAGCTAATGAAGAGATGCCTAACCCTGCTTCATTTGAAAATACGCTTCTAGATACTCCCATTTGAAGAGCAATAATCATGGTTGCTCCCATGAAACCACCTGCGGCAGCTTGACCATTCCATGCGTGATCGATAATGGACATAAAAGCTTGCGGAATCAATGCTGCATTAACAACTAAAATGAAAAAAGCCGCTCCAATATAAATTAATGCCATGACGGGCACCAATACACCGGCTACATGACCGATACTTTTCACTCCGCCTAAAACAACAGCTCCAGTTAAAATAGATAGAAAAATACCCGTTATCCAAGGGTTAATATTCCAGACATGTTTAACACCTTCGGCAATGGAATTTGCTTGAACAAGATTTCCAGTACTTAAAGCTGCAATCATACCGAGAATGGCAAAAATATAAGCAAGCCACTTCCAATTTAATCCTTTTTCCATGTAATGCATGGGGCCTCCACACATTTCACCACGTGAATCGACGATTCGATATTTAACAGCGAGTAAGGATTCGGCATATTTTGTTGCCATGCTAATAAAAGCTGTCACCCACATCCAAAAAATCGCACCTAAGCCACCCACCATAATTGCTGCAGCTACACCAACGATTGTTCCTGTTCCGATAGCACCAGCTAAGGAAGTCATTAATGCTTCGAAAGGATTAATATCTCCTTTTGAATTTTGCTTTTGAGGAGCAAAAATTTGTTTAAAGGCGTACCCGAGATAGCGAAATTGGACTCCTCTTAAAATAATTGTTAGGTAAATACCCGTCCCTAATAAGAAAAATAAAAGGGGAGCACTCCAAATCCAATCTCTTAATTGGTTCAAATACAAATCAATTTTTTCCATTCAGAAACTCAAAAAATTAAATATGGTTTAGGAATTTTGAATAAATAGTGAATATATAATAATGCTAACAAGATTGATATTTCTCTCACAAGAAAGAAAACAAGAAGAGAAGGTTATGTTATAGTCGATTAAATTTGAAACGATATATTTTAACTGCTTGAAAGCCTTCATGATTGATCGATTTCGTAATTGACCCAATATTAGAAATAGAGAGTCAATTTAAATGCAATGTTGTACTAGAGTTATCAAGCAGGTAAAAATATATGATTTGAAATTTAATCGACTATAAAATGAGTATCTATGATAAAATTCAATTCTATTGAGTTACTTTAATAGGTTTAAATGCAGAAATTACCTTCTTACAAATTGCTTAAAGAGCATTTTCCACTTTCTCCTTCACAATATTTATTTATTGAAAACAGTAGAAAAACTGTTAAATCAATTTTGGAAGGAAAAGATTCAAGATTATTATTAATAGTTGGACCTTGTTCCATTCATGATGCAAATTCCGCGTATGAATATGCAAAAAATTTAAAAAAATTATCTGAAGAAGTTAAAGATCAATTTTTTATATTAATGCGAGCTTATTGTGAAAAGCCGCGAACTGCTTCAGATTGGAAAGGGTATTTAAATGATCCTTTTTTAGATGGAACCTATCAAATTGCTAAAGGAATTGAATGGACTCGTGCATTATTTTTAAAAATTACAGATTTAAATATTCCCATTGCTACGGAGTTTTTAGATCCATTGACTGTAAAGTATTTTGATGATTTAGTGAGTTGGGGTTCCATTGGTGCAAGAACTTCTTCATCTCAAACACATCGTCAAATGGCATCAGGTTTAAAAATGCCGATTGGAATGAAAAACGGGGTTGCAGGTAATATTTCAGCTGCTATCAATGCTGTTTTAGCAAGTACTCGATCGCATTCTTATGTGGCATTAAATGAAGAAGGAAATCCTTGTATTGTTACAACTACAGGGAATCCTGATTCTCATGTCGTTTTAAGAGGAGGAGAAAATGGACCGAATTATGATCCGGAAACCATTTCACAGACTATTTCCTATCTTCAAGAACTCCAATTACAACCAAAATTAATCATAGATTGTTCCCATCATAATTCAGGAAAACAATACGATGTTCAGCCTGTCGTTTTCCAGTCTGTGTTGGAACAATTCACTCAAGGTAATCCTTTAATTCGTGGATTGATGGTAGAAAGCCATCTTTTTGCTGGACGGCAAAATTTGTTTGATCCAGCCCTTCTTCGTTATGGTGTATCTATAACAGATGCTTGCTTAGATTGGGATTCGACGAAAGATTTGATTCAATGGGGTGCAATGCATTTGAAAAAAAATTTACCCGCATTTCAATCCTTAGAATTATGATGAAATTGATGTTTAGAGTGATTTTTTTCTTTTTGTGTATTGGTTTAACAAGTTGTTGTGTGAATCGTCTTTCCGTACAGACACAATATATGACACATGAAGATCTAGCTAGTTATTATGTGGGGACTCCTGATCCTCGATTAGATCTTCCTTTAATTGGACAACGCCTTCTTATTCAATGGTGTTTACGCAATGAAGAAATTGAAGGGAGTTTGGTCGAATTAAGGATTAAGATTCGATTACGAAATCACGAAGAAAAAAAATTAAAGATCGCAATTTCTTGTAAATCAGGTAAATATAATCGAGGATATTATCTTATTAAGTTAAGTGACGAAGAATACTGTGAAACAGGTGGAATCGTGACTTATATAGTAGAGATTTTACAAGACGATATTGTCATTGAGACTTGGAAACATCCCCTATGGGTTGATCTAATCAAGTTATCTTAATTTTGTGTAGTCATTTCAGGTTTTAATGATAAAATGTAGCCTAGACTTTAGTCTGGGCTTGTTTTTGCAGGCTTTAGCCTGCAAGTCCCGCTGCTTTTTTACCTCCAAATCCTATATGAAGATCATCCTTATACCAGTTTCTATATTATCTTATCTTAACTTGACTTGCAGGCTAAAGCCTGCAAAAACAATCCCAGACTAAAGTCTAGGCTACATTTAATCATTAGGCTGGATTGCATTTAAATTGTTTCAAGAAATCATTTGTTCAAAGTTATTTGATGCTTCACTTTTACTTATATCTTCATATATAATATTTTCAGTTTGCTCTGGTAAGTCATCAATGATTGATTCAATATCCTTTTTCATGCCTTTTGCTATTAGCCTGTTAATGATTCTAGCATTTGTTTCATTGACATCTAGTAGCGAAGCAAAGATGAACTCTTTTTTGAAATCAGATCTTTCAATAATGAAGTCAGTAATGACATCAATTAATTTCCCCCAATTTTTTTCAATTTCAATGTAAATGGGTAATTCACTTTTAAAGTTGCCCTCATCATCAATAAACCCATACTCATCTTTTGTATTTTGAAAGTAAATTTTTTGTTTATCCAAATCAATTTCATATAAAATTTGATCAAGATTTTTAAACATATCTGGTTTTACATCTCGATCAAGAATAATATTTAATGTTTTTAATAAACCCTGCTGTTCAAGCTCACTGGCTAATTCAAGGAAAAAAGCTCTATTTGGATTTCCACTTTCAACAACTCCGTGAGCAAAATCATGGAAATAAATTTGAAATGCCTTTAAATGTACCCCATGTATAAGTTTTGGAGAACTAACATAACGACAAAAGACAAAGGCATCTCTATAAGTTTTATGAGTAAAATCATCGCGAATTGAGTATCCAAGAACAGGGTTTGATCTAATCGCTTGATCACCAAATTTTGCTTTAAGAATGATATTGTTTAATTTAGGAGGTAATATATAGGGAACTAATTTTTCACCTTTAAAAAAATGATCATTTTCATTCATTTCTTGACGAATGAGTTCTCTTAATTTTAATTTATTTTCTTCATTATAATGTAATTCAGGTTGAAAAGTATCCATATTAATTAATTCAAGGATCGCATTGAAAGATTCTTCGTTGATAGTATGGTTTTCATTAAATAATCGATAATTTTTAATAGGGATAGATAATTGATTTAAATTGTCATAAAGCATAAGTATGGACACTTGATTACGATCAATTTTTTGCTCGAAGAAAGCCATTAAAGCCAATGCCGGCCAGTCCTTTTTCTGAAAAACTTGATGACTATAGTCACCATTTTTGAATGCTTGTATTTGATCATCCGTCAAAGAAGGACATTCTTTAATTAATTTAGCTATATTTTTCCATTCATCAATTGGAATTCGCCGGATAAAATCAAAAGCATCTGGAGTGATAGTTATTCCAAGGCTAATATTATAGAAAAATTTAGATGAGACTTCTTCCACTAAGCTATGATGAAAATCCTTCCAATCCCCACTGATAATTTTTTGTTCTCGACCATCAATTTTTGCTATGATTTCAAATTTTTTGCCTTTTAGTTGGTCTCTTATTTTTTTATATGGTTTATTAACTTCGCATTTTTCAAATTCATTTTTAATGTTTTTTAATAAATCTGGGATTTTATCTTCTTTTTTTATTTTTTCAATGCTCGAACGATATTCTTGAAATTGATCGAAATTTAAAACAATTCTTTCAATTTCCATAATAATTTCCTTTTTTAATAAAACAATTAAAAACAAAAAATATTATGCAAATCCCATGCCAATTAAAAATTTTCAAATTAATATTTCTTTAATCGGAAATTTAAATAACTATTTTAAAATTATTTATAAATCAACCAATAACCAGAAATATACTGGAGGAATCGTGAAGTCATTTTTTAATAAATTATTATTTACATATATGATGTTGTGGCTAGGATTGAACCCTTTTCAAGCTGAAGCATTGACGACAAAAGCGGATAAAATTATTGATGAGCAAGGAAAAGTCGTTGAATTAAAGGGGGTTAATTGGTTTGGATTTAATAATCAATCGACAATGGTTGATGGTTTGTGGGGTAACGAAGCCATAAAAGATGATTTTCAAACAGTCGTTTATCGGATGCAGTTATTAGGAATAAATGCTGTAAGACTTCCATTTAGTTTTAAAGATTTATATGAACTCTCACCTAGAAATTATTCAAAGGATTGTCCTCCAGCCACACAAGCTGAAATTCAAGCTAATGTTACAAATCCTGATTTTCCCGTCGAAAGTGGAAAAACAATTCCTCCAATGACTGCGCCCGCACAAGGAACAACTTGTAACGGTTACTTACCAAATGACACGACATTTAATCGATTTGTTTGGGTTGTTGATTTTTTTGCGCAAAATGGTTTTTATGTATTAATCGATAATCATTTAAGAGAAGATCAAACAGCTCTTGAAGATAAAAACTTATGGGTTCAGCGTTGGACTGAATTGGCACAAGCTATTTCACAAAATCCAGCTTCTAAAGATCGTGTCATGATCGATATTTTGAATGAGCCGGACAACTATGGAGTACGATGGGAACCATCAGGGGATAAATTAGCTCTTGGCGAATACTATCTTTCTGCGATGGATGCAATCTATACTATAAATCCTAATCTTTTATTTTTTGTAGAAGGAACAGGTCAAGGGGGTATTGATGCAAATTGGGGAGATGGTTTCGCAACTGATCCAGCTTTAATTTCTCAATATGGATTAAGTGATCCTAATCCGTTTTTTAAAGAATTAGTAAAAAAACCTTATGCAAATCAAGTGGTCATTTCACCACATATTTATCCCCCATCAGTTACTTATGCAAATAAGAACTACTCAGGTGCTGGATTAGCTAATCGATTAACTTCATCATTTGGATATTTAACTCAGCAAGGCTATTGCTCAGAATCAATATGCAAGACTTTCCCAATTGCAGTGGGAGAATTTGGTTCTAGATTTTCAGAGGAAAAAGATATTGAATCTTTAAATGATTTAGCTAAGTACTTTAACAACACAGGTGAACTTGCGGATGGAAAACATCAGCCGATCACTAATTGGTTTTATTGGTCATGGAATCCAAATAGCGGAGATACAGGTGGTTTAGTTGAAGATAATTGGAAAGACATTGTTTGGAAAAAAATCAATTATTTAGTAACCATCGGATTAACCCCTTGGTATTTTGATCCGGTAGAAGGTGAGCCAGGAAATGACCCTTCTAATGATCCAGCGGAAAATCCTGGAACTCCTCCTGTGGAAAATCCAAAACCGGAAGAACAACCTCCAGTTGAAGAGCCAAAACCTGAAGAGATACCTGCACCTACACCTGATGAAGGTAAAGGTGAAGAAGAGCCTGCTCCTGCACCATCTGAAGTGATTGATGGATCAGTAGCCGTTAAATTTGAAGTTGGGACTTCTTGGGAAGAAAAACCAGGTGTTTACCAAAATGTTGTAAACTTATTTGTTACAAATAATGGATCAGAGGCAATTTCAGCTCCTTGGACAATTGAAATTTCAAATGGTTCCTATTTAGAAGTTGTAAATTTCTGGAATATGGAAGTCAATTCCACTTCTGGTGGAACTATCCAAGGAAAAACAACTGAAAGTTGGCAACAATTATCACCGAATGGTGGAAATTCTGTGAATATTGGATATATTGTTTCATCTTCTTCAAAAGATTTTGTTCCAAAATCTGTGAAAATTAATGGATCAAGTGCCGGTACTCAAGGAGTGAATATCGGTTAAGATAGTGAATATCGATTAAATGAAAGAAAGTGTGCATGAAAATGCACACTTCCTTTTTTTATACGCTGAGATTTTAAGAAATTTGTAATTGGATACACATTTCTTTGATAAGACATCTATATTAACGACGACCGCCGCCACCGCCACCATGGCCTCCAGCTGCTCCACCAGCACGTTCTCCGCCTCTAGCAGAACCTTGCCAGTTACCACTTCTTTCGCCACCACCTTGCCAGTTACCACTTCTTTCGCCGCTTCCGTGCCAGCTTCCACTATGATCAGAATCGCCATGCCATCCGCCGTAGCTTCCACCATGTCTATCGTAGTATCCTCCACCATATCTTCCGTCATTATACCCTGTTCCTACGTATACTGATGGATATGAATAAGTTGTTCCGTAAGACGGAGTTGAATAGGCTCCTCCGTAATATGAAGTGTCATAAGCAGGAGTTGTATAACTTGAATCATAATAACCTGTAGAAACTCCTACGCTAGGTGCATATCCACCACCGTAATAGACTCCTCCACCCCAGTCATTATCATGCCAATGGCCATTATGTGAGTAACCATCTCGTCCATCCCAATTTCTAGATCCTCCATCCCAATGACCGCCACTATAGTTACGATCTCCACTCCAGCTACGATTTCCGCTCCAGTTGCGATCGCCGCCTCCACTCCAGTTACCACCGTGACTTCCTCCTCGGCCTCCTCCACCATCTCTTGCAGCTACATCAGTTGATGTATCAGCTTTTATATTATCTGTCTCATATGTTTTTTCTTGATGAGTTTCAGTTTTCGTTGTCGTGTCATAACGCTGAGCTTGATCGGTCGCTTGTATGCTACCAAAAGTGAAAAGTCCTAATACACTCAGCATTCCTTTGAAAATTAAATGAGTCTCTCTTAACGTGTTTTTCATATTCTAGCTCCTTAATTAGAGGTTTTACCTTTATGTCATTCATACCCGGTTAATAAATTTTTCGCGAGAATTTTTAAAAGAATTTTTTTACTTCAAAGAGATTTCTATCGGTTATTTATTAATTGATTTTATGTGTTTTATATTCAAATGATTAAGTGTTTAAAAAATCTTTGTCATATGGATTCGTTAAAAAAATGACGCATAAAATTACAGGATGGACAGGATAAAGAACAGGATAAAGACGTCAATCCACAATGAAACATGATTATAAATTCGGTTGAAATTGCAATATATTTTTTTAAATAAATTTTTTTATTGAAAAGTGTTAAATGCAATTTCAAAAACTTTATTCAGATATTACTGATACTATCATTGGCTGCTGTTTTGAAGTAATGAATACTTTAGGAACAGGTTTTTTAGAATCAGTTTATAAAAATGCACTTGTTTTATCTTTAAAAGAAAAAGGACTTCAACTTGAAATTGAAAAAAGATTTAATGTGACTTATAAAAATCAAAAAATTGGTTTGTTTATAGCAGATTTAGTCATAGAGAAGAAGGTGATTATTGAATTGAAATGTTGCGAAGCACTTGTTTCTGAACATCAAGCTCAATTAATTATTTAAAAGTCTCAGGAGTTCAGATCGGCTTATTAGTCAATTTTGGAAGATCAAGATTAAATTATAAAAGTTTATATCATCCAAATCATTACTTTAACCAATGACGCATAAAATTATAGGGTAGACAAGATAGCGACGTCAATCCACTATGAATCTAATTTTTAATCCAATAGTTATATTTTGGGTTTACGTCGCGCTATCCTGTCCATCCTGTTCTTTATCCTGTCCATCCTGTAATTTTATGCAAGACTATAGTTAGCAACGGATTAAATGAGCGTATTTAGCGATGATGGTTTTTAAGCCCCCATCTTTTTCAAAACGGATTTTATAGGTCACTCCCATGGAGCCTTCATAAACATCCTGGACTTCACCTTTGCCAAAATCTTTATGTTTAACACAATCTCCGATATTAAAAGATTCATTTTCAATTGCAGGACGATGCGATATAAATTCTTTTTGCTTTTTTATCAATGTTTCTACATTTGGACGAAACACCGATTTTGTGAGCGAAGGAAATTTAACTTTTTCTAAGAGATCATGCGGAATTTCATTGAGAAATCGACTCTTTTTTTCCATGCGAAGCGCGCCCCAGAGATAACGCGTTTTGCAATAACTTAAGAATAGTCTTTCTTTTGCTCGAGTAATTCCCACGTAACATAGACGTCGTTCTTCTTCTACAGCCTCTGGGCTTAGTCTTGAATTGGCATGGGGAAAAAGATCTTCTTCTAATCCAACTAAGAAGGCGGTATTAAACTCTAAGCCCTTTCCATTATGAATCGTCATTAGAGCTAATCGTTCTTCAGCTTGGTTTGTTTCGTCTAAACTGGATTTAAGACTGAGTTCTTCTAAAAAAGATCTAAGAGATGGGTCTGGAGCAGATTGATCCCATTCTAATGCTTTAGCTAAAAGAGCATCTAAATTTTCCTTTCTATCTGCCAATGTTTCAGGGTCTTCCATTAAATACTTAAGATAATTTGTTTGTTCAATGGCTGCAGACACAAGGGCGTGAATAGATGACTGTTGACTTAACAAATGAAGTTCTTGAATAATGACTAAATATTCATTCAATCCTTTTTTTTGATTTGCACTTAATTTTAAAGGATTAATCAAAGGGCGATCATTGATTAAAGCTTCGCAATACTCAATAATTGACATCTTTTCTAAATGAGCATGCCAACGCAATTTTTCAATCGTCGTGTCTCCTAATCCTCTTTTTGGAAGATTAATGGAGCGAGCAAAAGCAATGAAATCACTATCAGAATGTGCAATTCTTAAAAATGCCATCATATCTTTAATTTCTCTTCTTTGATAAAAAGAAATCCCCCCAACAATGACGTAAGGAATTTTTCGATAAATCAAAGAATCTTCAAAGGTACGTGATTGAGCATTAGTGCGATAAAAAACCACAATATCATTCAAGGGAATATTGCATTGGTGTTTAAGTTCATAGACTTGTGAAGCTACAAAATTAGCTTCTTCTTTTTCGTTTTCGCCTATAAATAATTTAATTTTTTCGCCAGGTCCTAAATCACTCCATAATTCTTTTTCATATCGATTGTGGTTATAGCTAATGAGGGCATTTGCAGCGTCAAGAATATTGCTACGACTACGATAATTTTGTTCAAGCTGGATGACTTTAGCTTCTGGATAGTCTTTTTTAAAATTTAAAATGTTTTGAACATTCGCTCCGCGCCAAGAGTAAATGGATTGATCGGGATCGCCCACTACAAAGAGATTTTGGCTTTTTTCAACGAGTAACTTTGTAATCGTATATTGAGAGGCGTTTGTATCCTGATATTCATCAACGAGAACAAATGGCCATCGTTCTTGATAACGAGCTAAAACATCAGGATGTTCAATGAAAAGTTTAACTGTTAAAAAGAGTAAATCATCAAAATCGACAGCTTGATAATCAAAAAGTTTTTTTTGATAAAGAGAATAGACTTTAGGAAAAGCGTTATTTAACTCTTCGTAAGAATGTTGGAGTTCATAAGAATTTTCAGGTGAGATTAAAGCGTTTTTTGATTTTGAAATGAGAGATTTAAAGATTTTAGGTTCCATCTTTTTATCATTGATATTGAGCTCATTTAAGCAAGCTTTGATCAATTTTTCAGCATCATCTTCATCATAAATAGTAAAATGCTTTCGATAACCAAGTGCATTTATGGATTCTCTCAAAATGCGAGCACCTAAGCTATGGAAAGTACAAATTAAAACCGAATGCTCAGTCAGTTTTTTGATCCGTTCTTGCATTTCACCTGCTGCTTTATTGGTGAAAGTAACACCAAGAATAGCGCTAGGAGAAATACCGCTTTCAATAAGATGAACTACTCGAGTTGTGACGACTCGAGTTTTCCCAGAACCTGCTCCAGCTAAGACTAGAACAGGTCCTTCTAAAATTTCAACGGCTTTAATTTGCTCGGGATTGAGCTTTTTTCTTTCACTCATCACAATCACATGTTTGACAAGTCGTCATAAAAGGTGGCTCAGCAAGAGGAAGAGATGTTCTTTTTTCATGCTCGCGCATTCCTAAATTTCCATAACGATGATAGTCAATACTTAAACTTACTTCGCGGAGAAGATTCAACAATTCAAGTCTTCCATTTGCTAAAACCGGTCCAATATGTAAATTACATGCTGCTAGAGCAAAAGCATTTTGAAGCTTTTTATTGGGTTGGTTAAATAATCGAATGCGTTTTATTGAACCAGTTTCCACCCTTTTTATGAATTCGTCTTCAGATTCACAAATAATATGAATAAAGGGAGTGAGCGTTAATTTTTTCAAATCAGAAGCGATTTGTTGGTTTTCAACACTAACTTCCAGTTCAGTACCACATGTAATTGCCGCAGCAATAAAGCGTGCAATATCAAAGAAAGTATCTTTATTTTGCCCTCTTAAGACAATTTTTCGATGCGGGACATATAATTGAAAATTATCTTGACCCATTACCAAACTTGGATCGTGCTTATGTGAAAAATACTCTTTCCAAAAAAATGCATAACTTCCAAGACTTGCTTCCCAAAGTTTTTCGTCAAATTGAGAATTAACCTTTTTGACAGATTGAGAAAACTGCATCACTTGAGAATTCGGTTGTGTGATTTCTGAAGGTAATTGTATTTGTTCAGCATTCATCAATTGTGTTAAATAATTTGGACCACCTGCTTTAGCATTTTTTCCAAAACTACTATTTTTACATCCACCAAATGGCTGTCTTTCTACAATGGCACCCGTAATTGTCCGATTAATATAACAATTTCCAGCTTCAACCTTTTTAAACCATGCTTCTTGTTCTCTTTCATCTAGAGAATGAATACCTGCTGTTAAACCATAATCCGTTTGATTCATCAGTTCGAATGCATGCTCAACAGTATCAGCTCGTACAATAGATAACACCGGACCAAAAAGTTCATTTTGAAAAGTGAAGTTCTCTGGTTTAACTCCGAGTTTAATTCCTGGACTCCATAAATTTGGATTATCAGGATGCTGTTTAGGTTGAAGAAGCCATTCTTCGTCTTTTTCCAAAGAGGTTAATCCTTTATGCAAAGTTGGATTAGGTTCACGAATCAGTGGAGTCACTTTAGACTTGAGGTCCCATGGGGATCCAACTGTCAAGCTTCCTGCGGCATCCTTTAATTGCTGTCTAAAATGAGGATCATCATATACCTCAGCTTCCAGAATTGCTAAACTACATGCACTGCATTTTTGACCTGAATGACCAAAAGCGGAGTGAATTAAATCTTTAATGGCTAAATCACGATCAGATAATCCTGTGATCACCATGGCATTTTTTCCACCTGTTTCTGCAATTAAATCCAGACCAGGACGCATTTTTAAAAATAATTTTGCGGTTTCGGTTGCTCCGGTTAATACAATTGTAGAAATACGAGAGTCTTTTACTAAAGCACTGCCGACAGGGTCATCTTCACAAGTAATAAATTGAAGAACTTTTTTGCTTACACCAGCTTTCCAGAATAATTGAACAAGGGTCCAACCGACTAAAACGGATTCAGCAGGTGGCTTATATATGACACAATTTCCAGTTGCTAATGCTGCAAGAATGCCTCCTGCCGAAATAGAACAAGGAAAATTCCAGGGTGGTGCAACTAATACAGTTCCTTTTGATGTAAAATGAATATCTGGAAGATGATTCCATTCATTGAGATTTAAGCGATAGTATTCAGCAAAATCAATCGCTTCTGAAATTTCAACATCCGCTTCCATGACCGTTTTTCCGGTGTCGGCAACAGTTGCTCCGATTAAATCTGCACGATTTAATCGAATTTCTTTAGCAATATTTGATAACAATTCCATTCTTTTATCAATAGCTGTTTTTGCCCATTCTTCTTCAGTTGCTTTAGCAGTTGATACGGCTCGATCAACCTGTTCAAGAGAAGCAAGAGTATATTGATAAAGCATTAAACCTGGGTAAGATGGATCTTCACCCACACCAAGTTCACGATCAGATGAAATTTCTTCGCCATTAATAACGATCGGAATGGGAGTATGCGCTTTAGATTTCCATTCCCTTAAAATTATTTCTGCCCAACGTCCATTTTGAGGTAATGACCAATCGGTATCAGGTTCACATTGAAAACGACAAGTAGAAAAACTTGTTCCTTTTTCATTTAAACGATTTTGGGTTCGACGAGGTAAGAAAGATGTTCTGTCTGTTGCATAACAAGATTCTGAAAATATTCTTGCTTGATTATCCCACTCAGGAGAATTTGGCTTAAGATCAAAAGCTTGACGAAGAAAATTTTCTGGAGCTGTATTTTCATCTAAACGGCGTACAAGATAAGCAACAGCATTTTGAAATTCTTCTTTTGTCGCTGCTGGGCAGTAGAGGAGCATGTCTCCAGATAAATTTTGTACAACTCGTCGCATATGATCAGCCATTCCCTCGAGCATTTCAAAGCATACATCTTGCTCAACTTCATTTTCGGCTCTTAATAAAAGGGCATAGGCAATATCAAATAAATTATGGCTTGCCACTCCAAGATTGGCGGCTTGTGCATGATCTTTTTGACAACCATATGTCACCATTCTTTTATAATTCGCATCCACATCTTTCTTTGAAGTATAGGGAGCTTGCGGCCATAATCTTACTGCGGCTTCAAATTGTTCCATGGCTAAGTTAGCGCCTTTAACAATACGAATTTTAATGGGAGCTCCACCTTTATGAACACGTTGCATTGCCCAAAGAGTTAATTCCTGTTGAATCAGAAAAGAATCGGGTAAATAACTTTGTAAAACAATACCTGCTTTATAATGATGAAATTCATGCTCATCTAGAACTTTTTTGAAAAGAGCAACGGTTAATCGTAAGTCTCGGTATTCTTCCATATCCAGATTCACAAATTTTTGAACAACTGTTCCATCCGGACGAATGTATTCATTTTTCATCGCTGTTCGATAAAGGAGTCTTAAACGATCAGCAAGAATATTGAGCGAATCTTCCCATGACAAAAGATTAATTTGACTATAAATGGTCGAAATTTTAATGGAAATGTACTCAACTTCCGGTTTTTCTAAATCTTTTAAATAAATATTTAGGCGTTTAGCAGCTTCTTCCTCGCCAAGAATCGCTTCTCCTAAATGATTTAAATTAATTCTAACGCCTTCTTTTCTTCTTTTTTGCATGTGTTGAGATAACGCTTTTTCTTCACCAGGCAAAATGACATTACTTGTTTCGTTTTGAATCATTTTAATGGTTAAAGGGACAAAAATAGGGTAAAATAATTTACCTAATTTTGAAAAAGTTTCAAGCGCAAATCGTTTAGTTGCAGGTAAATAAGAAGGAACCCCTAAATCATTGATGACGTAAACAAGTTGATCCGCAATTCGACTATTTCTTTGACTTCGAAAACATTGATCTGTAAGTTGGGTAGTGAATGTTTTCCCAATGGGATCATTCATCATTCCTGCTAATTGGGCTTGTTGAGATTTTTCATTAGGGGTCTGGATACGTTGAGCCTCCTCCATCATCAGAGCAGCTAGATGAATTGATGAAGATATTCTATCGTCTAAAAGTTGTTTTTTCCCTTTAAATGTTTGAATGAGTGAATGAGCTTGTGATAAGAGGGATGAATCTTTCATATTGATGACCTTACTTTAGAGTGGTTCAATTACCCGTAAGATCTTATCAAATTGGAAGCTTAAAAAAAAAGGTTTTTCTTGAGCCGGGATACAACTCGCACTTAAAGGGTTAAATGGGTTAATAAAAAAGACTCCATTTGCAGCTAACTCGGTAAAATATTATACTTTTAAGGAACTAAAGGACAAAAGAGACATTAGGGACTTGGATCAATGCTGCCAAAAATTAACCCATGGGGAGTGCAGCTACTTTTGATAATGTAGCCTAGAATTTAGTCTGGGCTTGTTTTTGCAGGCTTTAGCCTGCAAGCTCAGTTAAGACTTATCATAAGCACTGCTATTAAGGTTAGTTTTCGTATAGAAGTTGGATATAAAAAAGTAGCGAGACTTGCAGGCTAAAGCCTGCAAAAACAAGCTCAGACTAAAGTCTAGGCTACAATTTATCATGAGAATCAGGCTTAATAATAATAATTTTTAATCGTTAAGTTTATGTCAAAATTAAGTGCTTATTTACAAAGCAAACAATTAGTTAATCTTCAGCAAGCAATAAAAAATAATGAATCTATATTAATAGAAGAATTGTGGAATTCTCCAAAAGCATTAGTTGCTTCTTTAGTTCAAGAAACAACAGGTAAGCATGTTCTCATTTTAACAGGTGGAAGTCAGGAAGAGACACGCTTATATCATGATTTTTCGTATTTTACGGATTGTCCCATTGTTGATTTTCCTTCATGGGAAACTCTTCCTTCAGAAAATATTGCTCCGAGTCCAGATATTGTGGGTGAGCGTTATCAAGTTTTGCATGAACTCAAAAATTCAAACCAACCACATATTATTATTTCTGGATTACAAGCCTGTTTACAGCGTTTAATTGTTCCAAAACTTTTTTCTTCACTTTCTCTTATAATTCAAGTAGGAAAAAACATTTCCTTCGAAGAGCTCATTTCAAAACTCGGAACAATGGGATATCAGCGTTGTCCTATAGCCACGGATAAGGGAGAGTTTGCTGTTCGAGGGGGAATTATAGATATATTTCCAGTTTCGTCACCCGATCCGTTTCGGCTTGAATTTTGGGGTAATGAATTGGATTCTATTCGGGTTTATGATCCGATTGGCCAAAAATCCATTCGAACAGTTGAAACGATTGAAATTTATCCGGGAGTAGAATTAGAGCTTTTGCAACAACAATCTTCTCAAGGAACAATTTTTGATTATTTGGGGTCCGATACAATTGTTATTTTTGATGACCTTATGGCTTTAGAAGATCGATATGCCTCTCTTGTTAGCATGGGATGTAAAAATAAGTACTTTTCTTCTATTGAAGAATTTCTAGATCAATTGAATCCCATGCAAAAAATCTTTTTATCTCAGCAATCTATTGAAGAACTTAGCGAGATTAAATTAGAAAACGCAAAAAATAAATCCTATTATTCTCAAAACGTCTCATTTCTACGTTTAAGTTTTGAATTATTCAATCGTCAATGGACGATGAATAAGTGGAATCATCCCTTCAATACAATTACAGGTTTTTTATTCGAACATGAAGAAGAACCCTCAAATGAAGAGCTGTTAAATCGATTGAGTCAATTGGATCCTAAGAAAACTGAGTTGCATTTATTGGTTTCGAGTGAATTAGAAGAAGAGAATTTAAGAAAGAAAATCCATGATGCCCAAGTATTATTGCCTAAAAAAACCTTTTTTGATCGAGGTTATTTATCGAGCGGACTGGTTCTTCAAGATATTGAATATGTATTATTTCCTTTTACAGAGCTTTCTCATCGATATAAAATACGACGACAAAAATTAAGAAGCACTTACCATACCACCCCAGCTGAAACCTATCATCTATTACCTGGTGAGTTAGTTGTTCATTTAAATAATGGAATAGGAAAGTATCTTGGAATTGAAAAAAAAATCAATCATTTAGGAATTTTATCTGAATTTTTTGTCATTGAATACGCTGAACAAGCAAAATTATATGTGCCTTTTAATCAAGCTCACTACATTAGCAAGTACATTGGAGCTAACGAATCTCTTCCAAAATATCATACTTTGGGTAGTCCACAATGGAAAAAAACCCGTGAACAAACAGAAAAAGCAATTCTTGGATATGCA
>JAUXSJ010000275.1 GCA_030679615.1 Parachlamydiaceae bacterium
TATTTAAAAACAATGAATTAAATTCATTTAAACTTTTTTAAATTCTCTATATCACTGAACATAAACAAGATAAACAAATTCAAATAATATTATTTAAATTTCATATGGATACAACCGTGCATAAATTTAAAAAACCCTTAAAATAGTAAAGATTTTTTTTGATTAAAATTCGGAAAAAATTCACATTGAAGAAAACGAGGTCTCATCATTGATAAGTACATTGATTCATTATCGTTCTTTATCAATAGACCTAGATTTAAAAATTTGAATATAATGTGTCCTTCAAAAAAGTTTTAATTTATTTAAGGAGGTTAAATATGAAGAAGATAGGATTATTCTTCTCAATGTTAGCTTGTGTATTTGCTACTACAACATACGCACAAAATAATGACGCAAATTATGTAAGTCAAGATGGATATAACCAAGGATATAACCAAACAGTAGATTCTCGTTATGATGGAAACTATGATAATGATCATTCAGATGGACGCTATGATGGTGGACGCTACGATGGTAATCAAGGGGGATATGCTTACGGTGGTGGATATGGTGAAAATTATGGTGGAGATCAAGCATGTGGTCAACCATGTGAAAAACCAATGAATGATTGCTACTGCCTATATTGCAAATATGAGCCTTGCTATTACAACAAAACACATTGTGAATATTGCCCAAAGTATACATGTAAAAAATGTTGCAGAATGGTTCCTCAATACTATCAAAAACAATGCTGCAGATATGTACCACAATACTATTGTGTAACTTGCTGCAGACAAGTTCCTCAATACTATTACACAACACAATGCCACTATGAGCCAAAGTATACATGTGAGCGTTGCTGCAAATATGTTCCTAAATACTACTACAAACACACATGCGCACCAACATGCACTACTGGTAGCTGCGCTGAAGTGAGATAATTCATCGTTTTGAATTTTCCATTTCAAAACAGACGGATTAATCCGTCTGTTTTTTTTTCATATGATTTTTCTGATTACGACACAAAACTCAAGGAATCTCAACATGCACATCTATAACAAATTATCAAAAACCATTAGCCTATTCTTATTGACCTTTATTTCTTTTATACATGCATCAGAAACGGTCGATTGGACTAAATCTTATTCAATTTCCCCGTATTTAGGTCCGGAAATTTATTATGTTCACCGAACAAAGGAAGGGGGCGCTACTCAGAATGGCATGATGTATGGATTGAGAGTAGGTGCTGATCGAATCGCGCGTTATAAATTTTATTTAGGCGCTGATTTGCTGTGGGCACAAGGAAATTTAAAAGGTAGTGTTGATGATGTTCATTTAGAATCAAAATTAACCGACACAAATATAGAAGGTAGAGTAGGTTATACTTTTCAATGTAAAAATTGGCGATGTGCATCTTTTACACCTTTTGTTGGAATTGGATATTTTTGGGAAAAAAATCATTATCATAAGCCAGATGATTTTAAAGTTCATTTTGAAAACACTTTTAGTTATGTGCCGGTTGGATTTCTTTCTCAAATTTTCATCACTCCTCAATGTAGTCTAGGATTAAATTTTAAAGTGCGTATTTTATGGAATGGAAAACAAAAAGTCTCTCATGATCCGGAACACTCCTCGATTGATCAAAAATACGATCAACGTCCTCAGTATCGTATTGAACTCCCATGGACATATTTTTACTGCATTGATTGTCATTCTTTGGCTTTTACTTTCGAGCCTTTTTACGAATACCGTTCTTATGGCCATGGAGTAAATTACCCTTTTGATTTTATGGAAACAACCTTCAATATTTCTGGAGCTACCTTTAAATTTTTATACCTTTTTTAAACAGAAATTGATAAATGAATAGAAAATATTTTATTGGAGTGAATATGTTTTTGCGTAGACCACAAGTTTTGTTATCTGTATTTGTTTGGTTATTTATTCTCCCTGCTCAATTTTTACTTGCCAAGCCTGAACGAATTTATGAAAGAGGGTATACCAAACAAGAAAAGGAAACTCTTTCATGGATCATAAAAAAAATTGCCTGGGATGATATCGTTAAAATTGGAAAAAACACCTTTAAAATTATAGGTGAAGGTAAAAAATTAGACACCCTTCATCCCCTTAGATTTTGTGAAATTATTTTCACGGATGAGCTTTTAAAGTGTGGAGCACATGCCATACGTCAAGATCGAACAAAACTCATTCAAGATCGATTCTATTACGGCATTATCGATAGTCTTGAAGAAGAATCTGCCGTCAACAATTTAAAAATCGAATACATTAAGGATTTTGCAAAAAACGTTAAAATAAAGGAATCATTGATCATTCCATTATTGCAACAAAAAAAATGGAAAGTATTTGTTGATTGTCTAATCGATAATATTCCACGTAAAAACAATCCCGATCGTTACAACATATAGATAAAATTTAATCGACTGTAAAGGATTTGATGGTAATTCTATTCTTATTTGCAATGTTAGCTGGCATTGCGACTGTAATTTCACCCTGTATTTTACCCATTCTTCCAGCTATTCTTTCTGCTAGTGCAACAGGGGGACGTCAGCGCCCATTGGGTGTCATTTTTGGACTTCTAACAAGTTTTGTCTTTTTTACTTTAACGTTAACCACTCTTGTTCAAACCCTTGGAATTTCAGCAAATTACCTTCGCTACTTTGCTATTTTCATCATTGCTTTATTTGGATTAATCCTACTCATTCCCTCTTGGAGTGATCGATTCGCTTCAATGACAAATTTCTTAGGTCAATGGGGTGAGAAAATAAACACAAATTTACGACAAAAAAAACAATCGGGTTTTTTTAGTGGAATAATTATTGGAATAGCATTGGGATTAGTTTGGACACCTTGTGCAGGACCTATTCTCGCTGCCATAACCACATTAGTTGCAACACAACAAATTACTTATCAAACCATACTTTTAACAATCGCTTATAGCATTGGTGCTGGGATCCCTTTAATTTTAATTGCCTACGGAAGTCAATCGGTTTTTAAAGCGATTCCCTATTTGAAAAAACATTCAGAAAGAATACGTCAAATATTTGGCCTTTTAATGATTTTGACTTCACTTGCGCTAATCTTTAATTGGGATATCATTTTTCAGCAAAAAGTCCTTGATTTCTTACCAAATTTTCAAGTTCAAAACCAATACATTAATGAAAAGCTTGATGAACTAAAAGATCATTCTCAACCCTCCTTATTGCCAGAAAAAAAAGCATTAAAATTAGGTGATAAAGCAAAAAAACGAGGAAATGAATTACCAATAATTGCAAAGGCTCCAGATTTAGTTGGAATCAATGCTTGGATTAATTCAGCTCCTTTAACTTTAGAAAACCTGAAAGGTAAGGTTGTTTTAATAGATTTTTGGACATATAGCTGCATCAATTGTATTCGCACCTTCCCTTATTTACGTGATTGGTATGAAAAATATCAGAATAAAGGATTCGTAATCATTGGTGTACATACGCCTGAATTTGAATTCGAAAAAGATGAAGCAAATGTAAAAGCAGCTGTTAAGCGTTTTGAACTAAAATATCCCGTTGCGATGGATAATCAGTATAAAACATGGCAAGCATATGCAAATTCTTATTGGCCAGCTCATTATTTAATTGATCAAAATGGAATGGTACGACAAGTGCATTTTGGAGAAGGTAAATATCTAGAAACTGAAAATGCCATCCGTTCTTTATTAGATTTACCTGCTTTATCAAAAGAATCATTGGGACAAGAAAAAAGCCAAAAAGATGTAAAAATAACCCCAGAAACGTATTTAGGTTATTTACGCGCATCCTCTTATTCGCCCGATATCAAAATAGTAAAAGACAAAACTGAAAAATATTCATTTCAAGGAAATCTTGAATTAAATCAAGTAGCATTAAAAGGATCTTGGAATATTGGTCCCGAAAAAATTACTTCAGAATCTGATTCGAGTCAGCTAAGTCTAAATTTTCAAGCAAATAGAGTCTATTTAGTAATGGGCGGTAAAAGTATTTGGCCTGTGAAAGTCTTTATAGATGACCAACCAATTTCTCCTCAATATAGAACGGAAGACATGGATGACTTCGGTTCTATCAAAATTAATGAACCAAGAAAATATGATATCATTAATTTACAGGGAAAAGATGGCGAGCATAGCTTAACATTACATATCCCTAAAGGAATTGAAGTTTACGCATTTACTTTTGGAATGGAAAACTAGTACACAGTACACCATCGCATTTAAATTAATTGTAAAAAAGGAATTTATATGAATTGTTCAAATCAAATTTCTCAACGTTATATTAACTCAAGTTTTACAAAATTAATGAATCGAACCCCTAAATATTTTCTTTTGAATAAAAAATATTTTTGTGAATCTAGAGCAAGTCCAACGCATCAAGAAGATCAACCAAACCATGTGATTACTATTTCAGCCCTATATAAATTTATCATTGTTGAACATGTGACGCCCTTTTGCACTGGAGTTGGGGCTTTGGCTGGATCATATTGGGTTCAAAAAGAAATTATTAAGGATAAAAAAATCGAAGCTATTCCTCTTATTCCTTTTGCAATTTTAGGAGGGGGTTTGGTTGGTTATGCATGGGCTAGAACATCACTTATTTCATTTCCTTTAACTTGGTATATTTGTCATAAGATCAATGAACAAAATGATCATCATGATCCTGACCCTAATCGAAGCATAAAATTTTTTATACAACAGGAATTAATTCATCAACATTAGGGACATTAGGGACATTAGGGACATTAGGGACATTAGGGACATTAGGGACATTAGGGACA
>JAUXSJ010000300.1 GCA_030679615.1 Parachlamydiaceae bacterium
AAAAAATGGAAAGATTTATATTTTAACTGCCGCTGCTCCTAAAGATGAGTTTCCCTTATACTATAAAGATTTTCTTGCTGCCATGCAGTCATTAACGATTTCTAAAGATCCTTATGATATGATCCCTAATCCAAATGATCGAAAAGAACTTAAAAGTAATGTTGCTAAACTGCAAGCTCAATGGAAAGAAATGATTAAACAACATCAGGTAGAATTTCCAGATTTAAGTGAAATGGAAATCAAAGAAAAAGTATTTGATAGTTCTAAGTTCCAAGAAACTACCTGGAAGCCCTTTAAGGATATGTTAGCCAAAAAGTTTGCAACACTCGGTCCGGATTGGCAAACATTGGTCCTGTATCAAACAGAAGATAATTTATTTATTACACAAAACAAGTAAAATGAATCAATATTAGGGAGAAACCATGTCAGGGTTAAAGAAATGGATCACATTTGCTATGATTCTCACATCATTTGCAACTAACCAAGTAAAACTTGAAGCCGTCACTTATGTGACAGATACCGGGGGATATGCTTATGATGAATCAAGAGCTGTCACAAATTTAGCTCCAGCAATTGCCTTGGGAACAGTAGCCGTCGTGGGAATTATTGCGATAGCAGTGCAAAATTCACATGGATCATCTTCTTCTAACTCGCATTCTGGATCTTATTACGATTGCACATCTTGCAGTTTCAGCCACTCTTAATAAGGCCTAAGCGAATGAGTTATTATTTGCAAAGAGCATTGATTGCTCTTTGCCTTTTTTCATCTATTTTGTTGATGTCTTCATGTTCATTAAATGACTCATCAAGAATTTGGGAATATAATGAAATTCAAACGAAAAATCCTTCATTTAATGGGGGTCGTTTAATTTTATGCTCAGATATCTTCACTTCAAATCTAGAATTAGAAATATTTCGATCTAAATCTGGAATTAGAATGTATTTAAATATCCTCTCTATGCAAGCCTTTCCTTGTTCTGATGACAGTCAACGCACCGATGTGAATATTGTGTTTTTAGATGAAGAGAACCAGGAAACTTGGGTTGTACGACCAATTATCCTACAAGGTGGACAACGTTTATTATTTTCAGATAGTGTATCAGAATGCCTAATCCAAGCATTACTAGACGAAAGGCCTTTTGACATTAAAATTGGAAGAATCTGTTTAAGAGTTATCACAGATAATTTTTCCGAAGTCTATTCCCAACTCATGAATTTAACTATCGAAAACAATTGATAAAATTTATTTCTTGATAGTTATATTGTCATTCAGTACAACATTTAAAACATAGGTATAAATTGTTCGTATCGAACCGATAGAAATAAAAGGGAATAAAATGCAAAAGACATACGAATGGATCACATTCTTTTTACTATCAATTTTCTTAACGACTTCTATTCATGCACAACCTTTTGATAATAATGTCGCTGCATCCAATGAGCAAGTTGAAGAAAATAGTGAATATACAGCTTATGATCAAAGTCTTAAAGTAGCTCATTGGTCAGCTTATCTCCCAATCACTGCCATTGTTGTCGTTGCAATTTTTTTCGGAATTGCAGATAAAAACGGAGAAAAACAAAGTAGTCGCAGTTATGATGGTCTAGGGAGCATGGGTTCAAAATCTTCAAGTTCAAGAAGTTACACGCGATCCTATCACCAACATTCTTAAGCAGTAATAACGAGTAAAAAAAATATTAAAAAAAACATTGCGTGAAATTTAGAATTAATTCATAAGTAGGGTGTAAAGCTTTAAAAAAGGTTTTTTCTGAGTATTGGGTCAATATAAAGGAAAAAACTTCACGTGACACGTATCAACAAGGATTTAAACATGAGAAAAATTAAACATTTACTTAGCTTGACATTAGCATTTGCAATGCTTGCAGGTCAAGTTCAAGCTCAGCCAGTCGATGAATATCAAACATCGAATGCATATGACGATAGTAGCAATGGTTATTTATCAGCCGCTATTCCACTTGGAGCATTGGTAATTGCTGCAATTTTGATTGCAACGACAAATAACCACCACCACCATAGTCACCATCATCACCATAGCAGTTCATCATGCTCACACGCTCACTTATAACTGCTTGACTTCATTAGGAGGGTGTCTCACCCTTCTATATTTTTCTTTAAACTGATTTTGATCAACCTACAACTACTCCTCAAATAATCGTTCATCCTACACTTAAACTTAAAATACCGTTCTTTAAGGCCTCAATGTCGCCTTAGATAAACCCTGTTTAACCCCAGCTCCAGCGCTTCGACAAGTCGAAGCTTAAGAAAGCAATGACGAGTCCTTAAAGATGGACACATCTTTTTCTTGACAACTACTTTAATTAACGATTTTTTTTTAGTCCGATAAACCGTTACTCCTTGAAAACAATTTAACGCAGAGGCGGGGAGACAGGGAGACGCAGAGAAGAACATTTAAACAATAGACCTCTTTCGAAACTCCATTTGCTCGCTAAAATTGCCGATTTTGGTGTCTTTTTTGTTTAATTTTTTGGCCATATTTACAAATATGACCTCAAAATTAATCAAAAAATCTACACAAAATCCATCAATTTCTTCAAGCAAAGCGAGTTTCGAAAGAGGTCTAATATAATTATAAACGTTCTTCTCTGCGTCTTCGTGTCTCTCCGCCTCTGCGTTAAGTTGTTTTCAAGGAGTAATGGCTATGCCCAGTAAATCACTTAACATTATTGATTTAATATTGCACATGAAAAAATTTATTCAATCTCGAGAGCTTTCACGCTGGTCAAAATTTTATCAACTGTGTTTTAATCGACTATAAATCATTCATCTTGATTTTGATTTTGGTAATGAAGACGCGCCTCAAGAATCAAACTTTCAATAGATTCAAAATATTGATCCACAAACAAAAACTGATTCCTAAGCTCTTGACCATCACGATTTTCTTTCATCAGCAATAAAAAGAATCCACCAAATAAATAACGACATTCTAAGAGCTGTTGATAAAAATGATGAAGTGTTTCATCAAAAAAAGGGTCTTGAGATTTTTCTTTAACTGATCTTTGAACACTCGCTAAAAACTCTTGCAAATAGATTTTTAGATCATTTATATCCATTTGTATTTGATGAATATGCGAATAAATTTCATCTTTTGTGATCCATACTTCAATATGTTTCATGATTTGATTAAATCGATTCACACGTGAAGAATGTGCAATATCATGCCTATGCCCTGCAATACCTAAATGCAGTCGATAAATTTGATGAAAAAGAGGGAAATCATGAAGTAGATGGTATTTCCAATCTTCACGTAAAGCCACTGATAATGTATGTTCAACAAAATTAATGGCTTCCATCGAAGGATCACCAATTTCGTCATATTTATGTAATTGTTCTAATAATTCTTCTGCTCTTTTTTTCATCATACTCTTTGAGATCAATGGCTGACCCATCTCATGTAAAGTCTGTTCGATTTCTTGTTCAAGAATGACTTTTCTATCGGCCATTTCTTCGCTATCTTGATTCAAAGAAGATGTGAAACGTGTGAGAAGTTGATTTAACTCTTCAGTATGATAAATTAACGTTAAAATTTCCTTAGATTTGGCAGGTTCTGGCCCTACAATCCATTCAGAAAAACCCCATCGAGAACCGACATATGGATTGGAATCGTTTTTTAAAATAAAACGACGATATTGACTCATGATCTGCAAAAAGGCTTGTAATTCTTCTTGATCTTCTTTGATTTTTTCTTTCAGTCGAGTAACAGCTTCATCGAACAAATCCTTTTCTTGACTCAACGACTTCCATTCAAGACTAGATTTAAACAAACTTGATCTTAATTCATGATGATAAACTTTAAATAATTGAATCACCATATCTACACTAGATAAGTTCTTCAAAGCTCTAATTGTTTCCTTTCCCACTTCTTTTTTTGGATGAGGATTGAGCTCCATTAATTTTAATAAACGCATTAATTGAATATATAAATCTTGCTGCTGCATGTCCAAAAGAGAAAGAATAGGGTAATACTGAACTTTTTTTAATTCCTCATCAGCTTTTCCCTTTAAAAAGAGAAATTCATGGTAGCGAAGATTAAATTGATCGAATTCTTTTTTTAAATAAGATTCACTTTTTTCTAAATTTTTTAATAAATGAAAATCCATGCAACTTTTTCGAGAGCGTGTTAATTTCGACCATAATGATTGCTTAGCTTCTTTTTTAATAAATTCTTGCATGGGTTTTTCAAGTCTTTTAATCAACCACATTAAATCTTCTAAT